>JAZSOK010000155.1:0-2434 GCA_045536865.1 Eubacteriales bacterium | reverse complement strand
CCCGTGCGTACCGCATCGGTGACCTCTATATTGAAGGGAGAATATCCATATATGTGTTCACCTTGCAAAATGCCGTTTACGAAGACTTGACAATGGCTCATAACGCCGTCGAACTGCAAAAAGAAGCGGGCGTCCCCCTTGTCGTCAACGGTTACGTCGTGCCGATACCATGCCGTACCGCACGTAGGCAAGCCACCCGTTGCGTTGGGGATTTTTCTTTCTCCGCTTATCATAATTTCGTTGTTTTCATCAAAAGGTCCGCTAATGGCATAGTCGTGCGGCACGCGTACCACAGACCAAAGGCCCTCGTCCAACGCGCATGTCGCACCGTCTGCAAGATCGCCTTTGTGGAAATGCCAACCCTCGGAAATCGTCTTTATTTCTCTCATGTTTGATGCTTCTCCTTCTCATATTGCTTTGCCCGTTTATTATAACACGATTTACCCGTAAAGTCAATAGATTTTTGGTTGCGTTACGCCTTATTACCCCTTATTTTTCAAAGAAAAAAATGAAAAAACGCCCTGTATTATTTACGGCCGCGGTCGCCAAGGCCAGAAAAAACATGAGGAAGACAAATTAAATAAAAAAATTTCCAAAAAAACTTGACAAATGGGCAGAATAGGTGTATAATAATTTAGAAATTTCAAAGAAAGGAAAATCGTATATAATGACAATGCGTACAAACATGATTGACAATCGATTTTATTATAGCTATCTGTGCGGTTTTTCATTCTTTGCAAAAATCCGTTAACTCGATGGCTTGTTTTTCGTCGGTTTGATGGCAATAACAAAGTGAAAATGAGGTCCGCACAGATGGTTGATTTCAATCAAACCGTGCGGACCTTTTATTTTTCAAGATGACGTAAGGAGGCTTTGCAGCATTTATTATCCTATCAAAAAGTCTGTAACGCCTGACTCAAAACAAAGCGCAAAAATGAAAGGAAGAATATAAAATGGAACTTAAAGAATTACAGGAACTTTACAAAAACGACCGATTTGCAACAAATGCGGGTTGCAAAATCGTTTCGGCAGATGAGGACAAGGTCATTTGCGAAATGCAAGTAAAGGACGATCTATTAAACGCCCACGGCTCCGTCATGGGCGGTGCTATCTTTACACTTGCCGACCTCGCCTTTGCGGTAGCGTCCAACTTAAACGGCGTGCCCTCCGTTGCCATAGAAAGCAATATCCGATTTTACGCGGCGACAAAAGGCACGAAACTGATTGCAACCTGCACAACCGATAAAGACGGCAGAAGTTTAGGTCATTATACGGTTGTAGTGACAGATGATTTGGGCAAAAAGATTGCGGGATACACCGCCGTCGCATTCCATAAAAACTAAAAAAGCAAAACAAAAGGGGAATATAGATTATGAATTTGATATTTGAAAGAAAACTGCCTATACCGCAGGAAATCAAAGAGATGTGTCCGCTTTCCTCGGACTTACATAAAATCGTCGAGAAAAGAGAAAAAGAAATCGCAGATATTTTCGCCGGAAAAAACGATAAACTTGTCCTCATCATCGGCCCCTGCTCTGCCGATAACGAGGATAGCGTTATTGATTACATTTCAAGACTCAACCGCGTACAAGAGAAGGTTGCCGATAAAATCTTTATCATCCCGCGAATTTATACCAACAAGCCAAGAACGACGGGAGACGGCTACAAGGGCATGCTTCATCAGCCTAATCCAACGGAAAAGTCTGATATGGTCAAGGGCATTATGATGATAAGAGATCTGCATATCAGAGCCATTAAGGAAACGGGCTTTTCCTGTGCGGATGAAATGTTATACCCCGAAAATTACAGATATTTAGATGATATTTTGGCGTACGTTGCCGTCGGTGCAAGAAGCGTTGAAAATCAACAACACAGATTGACCGCAAGCGGCATTTCCGTGCCCGTCGGAATGAAAAACCCCACGAGCGGAGATTTGTCGGTCATGATGAACGCCATAAAAGCGGCGCAACATAAGCACACCTTTATCTACCGTGATTGGGAGGTCCATTCTGCGGGCAACCCGTTGGCGCACGCCATTCTCCGTGGGTACGTCAATAAACACGGCCAATCCCTTCCCAACTACCACTATGAAGATTTGGAACTTCTTTGCAAGATGTATAGCGAATCGGGGCTTGAAAATCCGGGTGTCATCATTGATACCAACCACTCAAATTCGGGCAAGCAACCGCTTCAACAAATTCGTATTGCAAAGGACGTTATGCACAGTGCAAGACACGACGCTTCCATCAAAAAACTTGTCAAGGGCTTTATGATTGAAAGTTATATCGAAGACGGCGCACAGAAAATAGGCGAGTGCGTGTACGGTAAATCCATCACAGACCCCTGCCTTGGTTGGGAGAAAAGCGAAAGACTCATTTACGATTTAGCAGAATTGGTGTAAGGAGAATATAAACATGAAAATAGGAATTATAGG
>JAZSOK010000143.1:0-15331 GCA_045536865.1 Eubacteriales bacterium | reverse complement strand
GTTGCTTCTGACCGCCCGACACGTTGGTGCCCCCTTGCTCAATATAGGTATCATACTTGTCGGGGAAGCCCTGAATGAACTCATCCGCACAGGCAAGGCGGCAGGCGTGCTCGATTTCCTCATCGGTGGCGGTTTCATTTCCCCAACGCAGGTTTTCCTTGATGGTGCCCGAAAACAGCTCGTTCTTCTGAAGCACCATAGCAACGGCGTTGCGCAGAACGGTCAGATCGTAGTCCCTCACATCAACGCCGCCAAGGGTTAGCCGTCCGCCCGTTACATCATAAAGACGGGGAATCAGCTGAACAAGGCTGGATTTCGACGAACCTGTACCGCCGATGATACCGACGGTTTCACCCGAGGCGATGGACAGATGGACGTTGTCCAGTACCTTTTTGTCGGCCTTGGAGGCATACACGAAATCAACTCCCTCGAAGCGGATGGAGCCGTCCTTGACGGTCATTTCGGGGTTTTCGGGATTGGCGATGTCGGTTTTCTCGTCCAGAATCTCGGCAATGCGGCGGGCAGATGCCAGAGAGATGGTCATCATGGCAAAAACCATGGAGAGCATCATCAGGCTCATGAGGATCTGCATGGCGTATGCAAACATGGCAGTCAGATCTCCCGTGGTCATACCCAGGGCGGCATTGTTTCCGCTGACGATGATGGCCTTGGCGCCGATCCAGGAAATGAGAATCATGGACGCATACATGAAGAACTGCATAATGGGGGAATTGAAGGCCAAAAGCCGTTCGCCCTTGGCGAAATCACGGTAGATGCTCTCCGAGATCCCCTTGAATTTTCTGATCTCGTTATCCTCCTGGTTGAAGGATTTCACAACGCGGATACCCCGCACGTTTTCCTGTACCACGTTATTCAGTTCATCGTACGTCCGGAAAACACGGTTGAATACGGGATGTACGTTTTTGACGATCAACAGCAGCAATCCTGCCATGAGTGGAATGATGGCAAGAAATATCCACGCAATCGAGCTGTTGATGCTAAAGGCTACTGCCATGGAAAAGATCAGCATAATAGGACCGCGAATCGCCATACGGATCAGCATCTGATACGAGTTCTGGATGTTGGTAATGTCGGTGGTCAGACGGGTCACGATGGATGCCGTGGAGAACTTATCGATGTTGGAAAAGGCAAAGGTTTGCACGTTATCGTACATATCCTGCCTTAGATTGGCGGAAAATCCCACCGAGGTCTTGGCGGCGATATGTGCCGAAAGCACGCCAGTAAAGAGCTGAAGCGCGGCAAATATCAAAAGAGCAATACCGTATTTCCATACGGCGCTCATTTCGCCAAGGTCAATACCCTTGTCGATAATTTCTGCCATACAAAGCGGTATCAGAATCTCAAACGCCGCTTCCAGTATCGACAAAATGATTGTCAGGATAGAGCCTTTTTTATGCTCACGCAGGCTCTTTGCTAATGTTTTGATCATAGGTTCCTCCTTTTAGTGTAGCGCGCTACACTTTATATCTAAGTAAAAGCCGATGGTAAATCGGCTCAACTTATTCAAGATTTTTGTAGACTGCCAAGAGCAGTTCACGGAGTTGTTCAATGTCCTCTGCGGAGAGAGAAGCCAACATCTTCCGTTCATTTTCAGAAATATCATGCTCCATATCCATACTGAGAGCTTCCGCAGCCTCTGTCAGTTTGACGATCTTATTTCGTTTATCATTCTCGTCGATCCAACTTATAACGTGACCGTTCTGCTCCATTCTTGAAACGATGCCAACGACCGTCGGATGCGACACATCCAAAAACACTTCGATTTCTTTCTGCGTAGCTTGCCCGCCATTGAAGTGCAGAAATGTAAGCACACGGCTCTGCGCCAAAGTAAGATTATAATGCTTCAAGTCTGCATCGGCTTTGGCTTTTAACTTGTCATTGATGTTTTTGATCAGATAACCGATATCTCTTTTCTGCATGGCACCAACCTCCGTTATCGTGTGTAGCATGCTACATATTATAACACGCTTTTTATATTCTGTCAAGATGAATTCAAAAGAAATAAAAACGAAGAAGCTCTTTTTGCTTTTCATTAAAAAATTGAGGGCTGACCGTTTTGCCAGCTCTCGTTCCTTTATCTGTTGTCCGTAAGCGTTTCTATCGCAATCTGCATACCAAGCCTAAAGGCATACTCGAAGATGGCTGCTTCGGCGAGGCTCATGTATTCGCTCCAGCAATCGTGGAACTTTTCGAATGTTTCCTTCTGCTCGTCTGTGAAGCTCTTTTCGAGTTCCTCGTGATGCCTTGACATATAGCCGAGCAGTTCCTTCATCTCCTTGGAGTTGGTTCGGCTATCTTCTTGTGGGATTATGTTTCCGTGCCACAGTTCGTTTATCATACTTTTCATAGGTTGTACCTCCTGTTAGCACAACAACATACCACAGAAGAGAGAGAAAGTCCAGACCTTTTTTGAAAATAAATCTCTCTTTTTTCGTCGGTTTTTTTCTTTGACTACTGCGATGCAATTTTTGCGTGTTGAGAGAAGGCACTTGACTGTTGCTCGGATTTATGGTATAATAACGACAGAAAAAGAATTTATGCGGAGTTGGATTTTCGATTTCCTGATAGCATCCATATCCCACTGAAACGAACTTGACCACAGTTTCGACCATCTATAAAGTTGGACTACGTGGAAACAGTGCTTGTAAGAGCACCCGAAAGCACCGATTTCGGACTAAAAAGCCCCGAAAAAGCGTAAAAATCACGCAAAAAATCGGTATAGGTTTCTTTGGGACGTCGATGCCGCAGGTTCGAACCCTGTCACTCCGACCATTTTGGCTCTGAAAAGCAATTTTCAGAGCCTTTTTTCTTTGCTTTTTGTGGCTTAAATTTTGAGGGCTGACGGTTTGTTTTCCGTCAGCCCTTTACTTATTAACTACTCGACAAATTGGAATTTGATCATTAGTCTTTTATCGGCATCTTGCTTTCTTTTGCTTCTCGTAATCAACACTTTTTTTATTTGTGTTGTTGATTTTCTCTCATTTTTTTGTTAAAATATGCTTAGCTAAGGTTAATTGAATATTTAATTTTAACAATCTTAGTTACATTTAATGAATCATTGGAGAACCAATATGTATAAATCAAGAAATTTATTTTCGTCTTCTTTAATGGTTGAAGCATTACTTTTATTATTAGAAAAGAAAGAATATGACTCCATTACAGTAAAAGAAATCTGTGAAAAGGCCGGTGTAAATAGAAGTACATTTTATATGCATTATGATACCAAAGATGATTTGTTAGTAGAAACGATGAAGTATATAAATGCAAGATTATTATCTGATTCTAATTATGATGCTATTATTCCGCGTTCAAATGATGAGAAGAACTTTAATTTAGATGAAATACATTTAGTTCCATATTTGAATACAATAAAAGAACTTAAAAAAATATACCGAGTACTTCCACACAAACCACATATATTTAAAAAATCAAATATAAATAAAGAATTATACCGAAATTTATGTGATAAATTATTGCGGAAATACAACATAAAAAATGATGAAAAAGAATTCGCGTTTGCATATTTCAATTATGGTGTATTAGCAATTATAGATAAATGGGTAGAGTCTGATTGTGAAGAAGATGTTTATAAAATAGCCGACTTAATCATTAAACTGATTAGTTTATAAAATTAAAGTTTAATTACTTGTGTAAATATTTTGTTGTTCATTTAGGAGGTTAATATGTTAATATCAGGTCAAGCAATTGGTGAAACAACATTTGACGTTGTATATTTAACTACGGTTATTACAATTGGTATCATTATGATATTAAAAAGTAAAGGAATTAAAGAATATTTGTTATTTGGTATAATGGCTGTTACACTTGGTTGTGGAGATGCATTTCATTTAGTTCCCAGAGCATTAGCTTT
The DNA here is from genome assembly GCA_045536865.1 of Eubacteriales bacterium. Classification (GTDB taxonomy): domain Bacteria; phylum Bacillota; class Clostridia; order Oscillospirales; family CAG-272; genus UBA1740. Next base: position 11,439 of record JAZSOK010000143.1, on the reverse strand, counting down.
ATGCACAACGGGATTAGAAGATTATACCTTGTGGTTAGGATTAGGTAAATGGATTACATCAATTACAATGACAATATTCTATATCCTTTTGTATTATGTGTGGCGAATAAGATACAACGTAAAAGGCAAAAGAGAAATCACAATAGCGGTTTACACGTTAGCTTTAATTAGAATAGCATTATGCTTCTTCCCACAAAATCAATGGTTAGTAGCTGATGCTCCTTTAACGTGGGCTATTTATCGCAATATACCGTTCGCTTTATTAGGAATATTAATAATCGTATTATTCTTTATTAGTGCTAAGAAAAATCAGGATAAAGAATATCGTTTCATGTGGTTAACAATTGTTTTAAGTTTTGCTTTTTATATTCCTGTTGTTTTATGGGCAGATTCAGTGCCTGCAATTGGATTCTTAATGATGCCTAAAACATGTGCTTATGTGTGGACAGTCTTAATAGGGTTTATATCTATGCGAAAGAGTCTTAGATAAAATAAATATTATCTCTATAAAGTTTTCATCATTCACACCTACAAATTCTTATTTATCGGTGAGTTTATTATATCATTTTTTTATGAACTTTTCACCCGATTTGGTTTTCTTTGCCTACTGCACCGCAAAATTTGAGGGGCGACCGTTCGTGGTCGCCCCTTTTGCTATGCCTGTTTTGCCTTTTTCATCTCTGCAATTTCCGCTTTCATTTCTTTGATCAGCTCTGCGAGCTTTTCCTCGCATTCCTCTCGTGTCTTGGCGTAAACATTCTTTGAGATCCGTTTGCCGTTGACTCTCGGTGTGAACCGCCCTTCATAGAGATGGTCGTTTATCATCGTCACGCATCCCGTGCCACTCTTGCGGATTTTGCCTGTTTTGGGGGTGAAGACTTGGGCTTCGGCTTTCTCCCTCACCTCGTCCTCGGTCGGCTCACAGGGCTTTATTTCGGGCATCTGTGCGTTTGTACCGCCTATCTCTCTATCTATTCTCACCGCGGCCTGCTGTTGCATGGTGTCGGTGATGTGACTATAGATATTAAGCGTGGTTTCTGCGCTCACATGACCTATCATAGCGGATAGCGTTTTCACGTCCATGCCGTTTTCCAGCGGCATGGTTGCGAAGGTGTGGCGCAGATCGTGGAAGCATACCTTTTTACAGTTGGCGCGTTCAAGGATCAGTTGGGTTCGGTGATATACTGAAGTTGGATTTCTCGGCTCGTTCTCTTTTACGGGCGATGGGAATATCCACTCGCCATTTCTTATAAAAACACCGCCGAGGAAAATCCTCGGCGGTCTCTTTTTTATATTATGGTACAAGTTTGACTGCGTAGTTTTTCTGAACGTGTTTTTGCAGGAGGAGCAATCTTTACGCCCCTATCTCATTTCATCAATTCGTCTGTCAGACGAATGATTTCGGGGGCGAGTTTTTTGCGCTTTGCCTTGACGATTGCCTGATAGATAGGATAGGCAAGGCAGGCAAGGATGCATCCGACAACGCCCACGGCAATACCGATGACCATTGGTTGATTGCCGCCGAGCCTGATAATGTCACCAAGGTCTGTCATAAAGAGGCTCATTCCAAATCCGAGCATAAGCGTACCGATGATACCAAACACAAAGGCAAGTGCCTGTGCGGTATTCGTGACGCTTGCGTCCAATCGGCGCAGGCGCGCCATCTTATCTTCCGTCTCTTTCGGGGCTATATATTTATCACGGATGCGCTTGACCTCTGCCTGCTCGCGCGCGGAGTAGGTATAGGAAAATCCGTTTTGCTCTCTATTATTTTCCATGTTTATTTTCTAACCTCTGTATCTAATTTTTTGAGTTTTTTGGTGCCGATGATTATCATTTGAACGGCCATGGCAATGATGACGAGCGAGATGGCTCCACCCGTCAAGCCGAGCATCCATTTTTGTTCTATAACTGCCATCGTTTCCTTACCAAATGCCGTCAACATGGTGGACTCCAACGTCAGAATGGACACCAGAGCCGCCGCCAAACTGATGGCTTTGGATGCCGAAAATACGGGACTGTTGTATTGACGATACTTGATAAAATTGACTATCGCCATGGCAAGCGAGGTGAAGGTATACGCCGCCATAGCGATTGCCGTGATCATGTGGTGGGTAAAGGTCCTGTTCCAGTACACCATAAAGAACACGATTAGGGCAAGCGTCAAGTTCATCAGAAGGAATACCCAACCGCATGCACGGTATCTGACCAGTTCATCGTGCATTTTCTCACCCGGGGAATGCTTCCTGGTGTGTTGTAAGAGAAAGAAGCGCATCACGCCAAGAGAGATATAGTACGCACCGAGAGAGTAGAACCAGAAGGTTCGGTGGTAAAAGCCGAGCAACAGTTGAAAAATGCCGTATAGGGCATTCCATACAAGGGATGCGTAAAGCGATATAGTCACACGCAAACGGGTGTCGTCTTGCCAAATCCTTACGTACTTGTTTTCATTCTTGAAAATCTTGAAGAAGCGTATCAGGTATGGGATTTTTACACACCAAATCCCCAACGTATACGCCGCCAAAACGTACGACACGATGGCAGGGATGGATTTCGTTCCCAAAACCACCATGGAATACACAAGAAAGGCGGTGGCGACGGGCAGGAGGACGACCATGATAGCGACGTGCGGAAAGAGCAGTGCTTTACCGAATTTCTTCCATGTCATTGTCAGTTCTCCTTATCTTGACCGTAAAGGTCGTGCCAACACCCGGCGCACTCACAACGCCGATCTCACCCTGCATAATGTCCACGACGCGCTTGACGAGGGCAAGGCCAAGTCCGTTGCCCTCTGTTGCGTGCGAGGTATCTCCTTGATAGAACTTTTCAAAGGCGTGCGCGCCAACCTCCGCGCTCATGCCGCATCCTGTGTCGGATATTTTGACGGTGGCATAGTTACCGTCTTCCGCAAGAGAAAGGGTTACCTTGCCGCCGTCTGCGGTAAACTTAAAGGCGTTTGAGAAAAGATTGTTCCAAACGAGAAAAAGAAGTTCCGCGTCGGCACAAACGAATACCCCCTCGGCAATGGCGGTATCTATTTCAATATGTTTTTTCTCCCACGTGCTTTCGTATTGCAAAAGGCACGCGCAAAGTTGTTCGCCAAGGTCAAAGGTTTCTGCTTTTGGATAAATCTGTTGATTTTCAAGGCGATTGAGTTTGAGAATGTTCGTCATTATATTGGCAAGGCGGCGCGAGGCATCGGTCATTGCCTTTGCATACTCAATTCGCTTTTCTTCGGGCAGGTCGGGCGTTTGCAAAAGCGTGCCGTAATTTTGCATCACGGCAAGGGGCGTTTTCATTTCGTGGGAGACGTTCGCAATAAAGTCGGTGCGGAGCGTTTCCACCCCCGAAAGTTCCTCTGCCATTTTGTTGATGCATTCGATGATCTCGTTGAAACTATCGTCCGTGCCGAACTTTGCTATCGGATCAATACGGACGCTAAAATCCCCCTCAATCATCTTCGACGTTGCCTCGGTAATTCGCTTTACGGGGCGCTCCACTGTGAATTTACGGCGGATATAGTCTATCACTGCCATGACCGCACTGATGAATATGGCGTTTAGCATCGTTACCTTTGCGGATGCCGTAATTTCATCCTGTGTAAATTTGTGTCCAAGTGTGTTTTGGAGCGTTGAGGTAAAGAGCATCAAACAACAGGAGATGACCGCCGCAACAAGCAGAAAGAATACGAAAAAGGTGCTAAACGAGCCGATAATCTTGCGCGCTTTGTTCTCCTTTTTCATTTGATCACCGCCTTGTATCCAAGACCGTGGACGGTCTGGATCTCAAAGGAATCACAAGAAGAAAGTTTGGCACGGAGTTTGGTCATGTAGACGTCCACCGTTCTTGTGCTTGTCCTCGTGTCCACGTCCCAAAACTCGTCCATCAGTTGCGTGCGCGTGAAGGTCTTTTTCGGGTAAGAGAGGAGTTTGTAGAGAAGATCAAACTCTCTTGCCGTGAGGGCGATCTCTTCACCGTTTAGGGTTGCCGAGCGCTCGTCGGCATCCATGATGAAAGCGCCAACCAAGAGGCGGCGGCTCGATGCTATTTTGGAACGGCGGAGAAGCGCACCGATACGCAAAAAGAGTTCGTCAAGGTCGATCGGCTTTGTCATGTAGTCGTCAATGCCGATGCGAAAGCCTCTCTGCTTGGAGGCAAAATCATCACGGGCGGTCATAAACAAAATCGGAATATCGTTGTTTAGTGAGCGCACCGTCTTGGCAAACTCAAAGCCGTCTATATTCGGCATCATGATATCTGACACGATGCAGTCAAAGGTGGTCTTATACATCTCGTCATAGGCACTTTCTGCATCAAGACAACCGACCGCCTCGTACCCGCTACCATTCAAAAAAGAACACACACTGCGGTTGAGATCACAATCGTCCTCTACAATCAAAATTTTGAACATATCTTCATCCTCCAAGGGGATTTTTGGCTCTTATAGGACCATTATAACATAGAAATGTTAAAGTTTTGTTTATATTTTCGCCTTTTTCAAAAAATCTGCGTGTATTTTATCATTTTTTTAGTAAAACGAGCAACACAAACGGTAAAAGCGCTCACGAGAAAAGGCAACGCCATATTCGACGTTGCCTGACGTGCATTACACAAGGCTCGTCTTTTTAAGCACTACACGGCTAATAGCGCCAAGTCCGAATGCAAACATTGCACCGCCTGCAAGGCACAGTACGACGTTTAGCGGCGTTGCTCCGAGCGGAGAAATCATGGAAACCATCATAAACAGGAGCATGCCTGCCGCAAGCGAGCCACAAAGGCAGAGCCATGCTTTTTGTTTTGCCGCCACGCAGACGAGAACGTCAATGGCGACAAATACGAGCATCAAAAAGATCTTGGAGAGCAGGCACATGGCAAGATTGCCTGCATTCAAGCCGTGAAGGTCGAAGGAGAGATTGGCGATAACACCGCCGAGAACAGAGCCGAAAAAATAAAGGATAAGCATTAGAGCCCCCGCAAAAAAGCCCACAACCGTTTTGGAAAAGACGTAATCACCCTTTTTTGCACGCACGGTAAAGAGGTTTTTGGCATATCCGCTTCGAAAATCATCGGAAATGAAAAGGCAGATAAACACGGCAACCGCCATAAACATCATATTGATATTGCACATGGCAAAGATCTCCGCGCCGCCCATCTCTATACCGTCAAAACTACCGATGTTTTGCCAAGTATTTTCGGGACCTTGCAGGACGGTTTCTTCACCTGTCTGCGGGTTGACAGATACGCTGCCGTCCATCATCGCCATCATCACTGTCATAAGGATGGGAAGCACCAAAGCCACGGCAAGGAGGATATAGAAGAGGCGCGATTTGACCATTCTGCGAAAATCCACTTTGAGCATGCTTTTAAGGCGAGTTGCAAAGCGCACATGCCCAAATTTTACTGCGGTTTCCATATCATTTACCCTCCTTCATCAAATCAATGTAGTATTCTTCAAGCCCTATCTTGTCGGTTTTGAAGGCAGTCACGGGGATGCCGTTTTCGTAAAGATGACTGACAATTTCTTCGGGGGTAGTTAAGTCATAAACACGGATATATCCTGCCTCATCCTCTTCCACGCGGGAATATTTACTGCCGAGGAGCGTTTTTGTTTTGCTCATTTCATCAGTTTGCAAAGCAACGTAAGTGCGGCAGGATGCATCAAGTTCGTCGGACGTCATTTCGCAGATCATTTTACCGTGGCGAATAATGCCGTAGTGCGTTGCCACCTTTTGAAGTTCACCGAGCAAGTGCGAGGATACGACGATGGTACGCGTGCCGTCCTTTACGACGTCGAGGAACACTTCGCGCATAATTCTCATACCGTCGGCATCAAGACCGTTTAGAGGCTCATCCAACACGAGAAGGGTAGGATTACCGAGCAGAGCCATGGCAATGCCGACTCTCTGCTTCATACCGAGGGAGCAATTCTTGTATTTATTGGAGGCCGCGCCCTCCATACGCACTGTTTTCAGTACCTTGATTACTTCCTGTTCTGCATGGGGGATGTGAAGATTGGTTGCTTCAAGCATCATATTATCCCAAACGGTAAGATTTTGGAAACAACCCGGGGACTCAATCAGTACGCCCATTTTTGCGCGTACAGCCTCGTCTGTGTAATCCTTTCCGTAAATTTTAATGCTACCACCGCTTGAGGGGATCAGACCGCAGATCATCTTCTCGGTGGTGGATTTCCCACTTCCGTTTTCTCCGATAAAGCCGTAGATAGCACCCATGGGTACGGTCATATTAAGACCGCATACCGCCTGTTTTGCGCCAAAATTCTTTGAAAGATTTTTGATTTCTATTGCATTCATTTTGCTTCCTCCAATCAATACACGTCGCTTTTGGAGAGTATCATTGTGCCAAGAAAATTATAAATAAGAGCCCACGCAACCGACACAACGAAAGAGATAATCAACGCGCCAAAAGAACTTGAAAGGTTGGCGTTGACCGATGCGCCGTAAAGAAAAATATTGAGGAACGAGGTAGGAAGAGCGAGGTTATCCACAACTGCCGCCGCACCGATAATCAGGATGCCTGTTCCAAAGAAAAAACTCGATGCGATGGAGATGCCGAAATATTTTCTGAAAATAATATTGAGAAAAGTATAAAGACTTGCCCAACCGAGCGACATAATCATTTTGCCGAGAATGGCGATAATGAGCGAAGGGACGTTTACACTTGCATCGTATCTTGCGAACAGACCGCCCGCAACACCGCCAAAAAGATAGGCAACGCACATACATGCCATGGCGAAAGCACAAACAAGCGTTTTTGAAATCATATAATCTTGCTTTTTTGCGTGGGTGGTGAAGAGTTGCTTCACGTAGCCTGATTTATAATCATGACCGATGAATACCGACACCATAATACCGCCGAAAATAAAGACCATATTCATATTGGCATAGTCGGCGATAGTTTCAATCACGTAAAGCGATTTGGAGGCGGCAATAATTTGCCAGAGATTAGAATAAAGAGGTTGCATCGTGTTGCCGTTTTGATCGGGCATCATGGTCATGCCTGAAACCATGGCAGGGATAATGGCGGCAATGGCGAGGAAGATGTAGAACATAGGCGTGTGAAACAGACGGTAAAAGTCCACGCCGAGCATGCCTTTAATGCGAGTTCCAAAACCGGGAGATTCAAATGTAATTTCCTTCGTCATGTTATTCTACCTCCTTTTTCGACATTAACTCAATATAATATTCTTCAAGACCGATCTTGTTTTTCTCAATCTCGCTGACCACGTGACCGTTTTTCATTAGATAGTCAACGATTGCCGCCGTATCGTCTGCACCGTAAATACGGATACATCCGTCCTCCATACGAACATCGGCATACTGCTTTTGGAGTACGGCTTTTGCACCGTCCATATCCTTTGTTTTTAGGGAAGTGAATACCTCTACTCTCGCGTCCATTTCCTCGGCGGAAAGTTCCATGATCATTTTGCCTTGTCGAATAATGCCGTAGTGGGTGGCAATCTTTTCAAGTTCACCGAGAATGTGTGAGGAGATGAGAACGGTACAACCGCATTTTTTCGTAATATCTACGAGAATTTCACGCATGATACGCATACCGTCTGTATCAAGCCCGTTGATAGGTTCATCGAGAATGAGAAGTGCAGGATCGCCGAGCAGTGCCATGGCAATGCCAATGCGTTGCTTCATACCGAGAGAGCAGGATTTGAATTTGAGATTGGCATGATCCCCCATACGCACGATTTCAAGCACACGGCGAATTTCCTCATCGGGATTTTCAAGCCCCAAATTGATGCACTGCATACGCAAATTCATATATATACTTGAATTTGGAAAGCAACCTGCATTTTCAATCAATGCGCCGACACGCACACGCACGCCGGGATCGGTGTGCTCACGGCCGAAAAGCCTGATTTCGCCCGCATCAGACACAAGATGCCCGCAAAGCAATTTCATCGTGGTGGATTTTCCGCTTCCGTTCTCACCAATGAAGCCGTAAATAGCCCCCCGAGGAACCGTCATGTTGAGGTGATCCACCGCGTACATAGAGCGAAAACTCTTTGAAAGATTTCTGATTTCAATAGCGTTCATTTCTGCCCCTTTCATAACGCAACACAAGCGAATCGCATTTTTGCGCCTCGCTTACGTCGATTTTCATTTCCAGTGTACTTGTATTTTACAACACTCTCTTTTTCGTTTTGTTTTTGATTTGTTGCCAAAATGTTATAAAAATGATTTTTTAATAAAATTATATCCTTAACCTAAAATGAAAAAAGGCAATCCTTTCGGATTGCCTTTAATTGTTTTAGATATTTTCATTTGACGTTTTCAAGTAAAAATTCAATGGCCTCAAAATAGCCTTTCAGTCCGTGCCCCATAATCGTTTTTGCTGCTGCGTGACGCACGTAACTTACCTGTCTGAAATCCTCGCGCTTTGAAACGTCAGAGATATGCACCTCAACCGTTTTGATTTTCACTGCATTAAGGGCATCTAAAAGAGCAACGCTCGTATGTGTGTAAGCACCGGGATTGATCACAATGCCGTCTGCCTTTTCAAAATACGCCTCTTGGATCTTATCCACCAAATCGCCCTCGTGATTTGATTGATAAATGACCAACGTATATCCTTTTTCCTTTGCATGCTCTTTGAGCGACGAGATAAGACTGTCATAACTTTCCGTGCCGTATTTGTCAGGCTCCCGTATGCCGAGCATGTTGAGATTTGGCCCGTTTATAACGTATATTTTCATTGTTCAAAATCTCCTATCACTGCCGATGATACCGCATCTACGTCACCCGACGCATCAATTTTAACGTCGGCCGCTTTTTTATAAATGCCGTATCTTTCATTATATTTCTTCGTGAGTGCTTCTTTTGTGTTGGTAAGAGGTCTGTCGGTTGTCGGTAAAAGCAATGCAAGGGGTCTATCCAAAAAATAGATTTTTCCGTTTTGGGACAGGGCATCTGTGTTTTCCGTATTTAGGACAACGCCGCCACCCGTTGCAATGACGACACCCGTTTCCTTTGACAGTTCGCATACGACGTCGCGTTCTATCTTTCTGAATTCCTCTTCGCCCATTGAAGTGATGATTTGGGGGATTGTCATCCCCGTTTTCTTTTCAATGAGTTCATCGGTATCACAAAAACTGCGGGAGAGTCTTTTGGCTATTTCTTTTCCGACGGTGCTTTTGCCCGATGACGGCATGCCGATCAGTACAACGTTTTCTTTTTGCCTTTTTAACGTCCGAAAAACCTCGTCAAGTTTGCCTTGCTCATATTTTTTATCCGTAAATATTTCGGATGCCAAAACGCCTTGCGCGACAAGCATATACAGTCCGCCCTCTGCTTTTATGCCGCCTTTTTGAGCGTCTGCCACAAGCCGAGTGCGAAGCGGGTTATACACTGCATCAATCACGCCTGAAACGTTTTCAAACCTTGTGATATCAATCGGCTTTGTAAAATTATTTGGAAACATACCAAGGGGGGTTGTGTTTATGAAGACGTCCACGTCCTTGTGGTTTTCATATAATTCTTCATAGGTTACGGTGTCGTCCGTTTTCGTTCTTGAAACGGTGATAACCTCCCTTGCCAAAAGGGAATTTGACACGGCCTTTGCCGTTTTGGATGTTCCGCCCGTACCTAAAATGGCAACCTTTTTATATTGAAGGTCAATTCCTGCGTGGGCAATGAGCATGCTCATCCCGTAAAAATCAGTATTGTATCCGAAAAGTTTCCCGTCCTTATTGACAACGGTATTGACGGCACCGATTTCTTTTGCCGCGTTATCTATATAGTCAAGGTAGGGAATAACAGATGCTTTGTAGGGAATTGTCACGTTGATCGCCTTAAAATCGTGACGTTCCATAAAGTGGGCGAGGTCATCCTTTGGGATTTCTTTAATCTCATATTCATAATCCGAAAGGCTATTGTGGATTTCCTTTGAAAAACTGTGTTTTAAATGTTCTCCGATACATCCGTACGTCATCATCAAAATCCTTTATATTTGTAAGTAACTTCCAAGGAATATCAAATTGTTGTTTTGCGATGAAAGTTCATCCAAAATGCGAACGGTTTCCTCTGCATAAATCGACGCCTCTAAATCGAAATAGAAGGAGAATTCAAAATCCCTGCCCGCAATCGGTCTGGATTCCAGTTTTGTAAGGTTCAGTCCTGCCATTGCGAATTTGGAAATGGTGTTGTTCAGTGAGCCGGGCGTATGAGGAAGGTTCATGATAATACTGATTCTGTCTGCCCCGGGATAAATCAAAAGGTCCTTCGTGATGCAAATAAATCTCGTGAAGTTGCTATCGGAATTGGCGATTTTATCATCAATAATGGAAAGACCGTAGTTTTCCGCACAGTCAGGGGAGGAAATTGCCGCTATATCGCATCTTTTCGAGTCTGCAACAAGTTTTGCCGCAACTGCCGTATTTTCGCAAACGGTTACCTTGATATCGGGATAATTCTTTAAGAATTCGGAGCATTGCCCGATTGCCTGCTCGTGAGAAACGATTTCCTTGATATCTGAAAGCGTAGCACCTTTGTTTGCCATGAGCGTGTGGTTGATTTTGAGTTTTACACTTTTAATGATATGGAAATTGTAGTTTTTCATGAGGTCGTAGACGGCAATGACCGTTCCGTGAATAGAGTTTTCGATTGGCAAAATTCCGTATTGGCAAATGCCGTTTTCAACGGCGCGGAAAACGTCTTCAAAGGTCTTCACGTACGAAATGTCGGGGTTTTTGAAAAGTTTGTCGCAGGCGTGTTGGGAATAGGCACCTTCAATGCCTTGGCATGCAACCGTTCCCGAATGCGGAAAGATGTGGGAGGTAGTGTCAAGCGCCTTTTTGATTTTTAGTGCAAGTTCTCCGCACGTGTTCGCATTTCTTTTGTTTTGATAACTTTTGCTTACGTCCATCAGGCAGGAAAAAAGCATGCGTGAATAATCCGCCATTTCCACACCCGACTTTTCACTGACCCTTTTGAGTATTTCTCTTTCTCTGCCTTTTTGCAAGGTCGAAAGATTGTGTTCCTTTTTGTAATCGGCAACCTTCGATGCAACGTCCATTCTTTTCAGAAAAAGTTCCAAAATTTCATCGTCTATCGCATCGATTTCATTTCTTAATTCTGCCAGATCCATTTTCGTTCACCTCTACAATAAAAAATCCGAGATAGCAATGGCCGAGATTGCCTCAATGCACGGCACGGCACGCACGGCAATGCATGGGTCGTGTCTGCCATGGGTGGCAAGCGTTACGTTTTCGGCGTTTGAAAAACTCACACTTTGTTGCTCTTTTGAAATTGACGGCGTGGGCTTGAATGCAACGTTAAACGTGATAGGCATGCCCGTTGTGATACCGCCAAGTATGCCGCCGTGATTGTTGGTTTTCGTTTTGACGGTTCCGTTGTCCATATAGAACTCGTCGTTATTCTCGGAGCCCTTCATTTTAGAAGCGTCAAA
>JAZSOK010000043.1:0-17539 GCA_045536865.1 Eubacteriales bacterium | reverse complement strand
ACTCCTTGGCACACAGGACGACATGGCTACGATCCGACTTCCCGCCTGCGCTTACGGTACTCCTTCCACGGATGAAATTCCCGATTCCTTGGCACCGTACATTCAGAGCCACGACACCTTCCTTCTTCAGAACCACGGCGCACTTGCAGTGGGCAACTCTCTGATGAACGCATACTTCCACATGGAATCTCTTGAATTCTATGCAAAGGTCACCTTGCTTGCAAAGCAGATCGGTGGCGCACAGGAACTCTCCTGCGGCGATCTTGAAAAGTTGATGGAGCTTCGCCGTAAGTTCAACGTTCCCGGCAAGCACCCCGGTTGCAAGAAGTGCGACAAACTCGGCACCAAAGAGTGCAGATGCAAGCACAACTCGGCAGACCAGAGCGCACATTCCTCTTGCAATTGCGGCAACGGAAACGACGATCTTGTTGCTGAAATCACGCGCAAGGTATTGGCCGCTCTCGGCAAGTAATATCGCAAGTAAGGAGGCAAGTCGTCTTTTGACGACGTAAACAACCATGGCGATAAAATGGAATGAGGCAGAGATCGCTCGGGTTGTGGAAACCGTTCTTCGTCAAATTCAAGGGGCGGAGAAGCCCGCGCAAAAAACGTGGGATGCCACTTCCTATTGCGGTCGAAAGTACATCGGCGTCTATGAAGATATGAAGGACGCCATCGAGGCGGCAAATGCCGGCTACCGTGCCGTGCGCGCTATGTCCGTTGCCGAGAGGGAAAAACTCATCACCGTCATCCGCACGATGACGCGTGAGGAAGCACCCATCATGGCGGCAATTGGTGTGGCGGAAACAGGCATGGGACGCGTGGATCACAAAACCGCCAAGCACATTTTGGTTGCCGACAAAACCCCGGGCACGGAGGACATTGCCTCGACTGCCCGTACGGGGGACTACGGCTTAACCTTAACCGAGCCTGCTCCCTTTGGCGTTGTGGGGAGCATTACCCCCAGCACCAACCCGAGCGAAACGGTTCTTTGTAACAGTATTGGTATGATTGCGGCAGGGAACGGCGTGGTGTTCAACCCCCATCCCAATGCCATTGCAACCTCCAACTATGCAGTAGACTTGATTAACCGTGCATGCCGTTCGGCAGGCGGACCGCCTGTGTTGGTGGCATCGGTCGTAAAGCCTACGTTGGAGACGGCAGACATCATGTATAAGCACCCCTCCATTCGTCTTCTCGTCTGCACGGGCGGTCCCGGCGTTGTTCGCTCGGTACTGTCCTCGGGCAAAAAAGCGATTGGCGCAGGTGCAGGCAATCCCCCCGTTATCGTTGATGAGACCGCCGACGTTCAAAAGGCGGCAAAGGACATCATCGACGGATGCACCTTTGACAACAACCTTCCTTGCATTGCAGAAAAAGAGGTCTTTGCGTTGGCTCCTATCGCCGATCAGTTGATTGACGGTATGAAGAAAAACGGCGCTTATCTTTTGAGCGCGGCACAGGCAGAGGCTTTGGCAGGCATCGTTTTGGTGGATAAGGTCAATCCGAAGACGGGCATTTCAAAGAAGATTGTCAACCGTGATTGCGTGGGACGTGATGCCTCTGTGCTTCTCGGCAAAATAGGCGTGAAAGCACCCGAGGGTGTTCGTTGTCTTATTTGCGAGACCTCCTTCGAGCATGTTTTCGTGCAAGAGGAGTTGATGATGCCGATATTGCCCATCGTGCGTGTTTCTACGATCGACGAGGCGATTGAAATGGCGGTCAAGGCAGAACACGGCAACCGTCATACGGCGCATATGCACTCGAAGAACATTGACAACCTGACACGCTTTGCCCGTGCGGTGGAAACCACTATTTTCGTTAAAAACGCGCCCTCTTATGCGGGCATCGGCTTTGGCGGCGAAGGTCACACCACCTTTACCATTGCCGGACCGACGGGCGAGGGGTTGACCTCTGCAAAGAGTTTTACCCGTCAACGCCGCTGCGTAATGGCAGACAGTTTCCGCATTATTTGACAATGATTGTTGAACACTCTTTCGTTTAGCGGACGGGTGTTCGGCAGAGAAAGGTAAGAAAATTTATGGATTTGAATGCATCTCAAATTGAGAGCATCGTGCGCCGCGTACTTGGCGGCATGGATGGCGCGTCTTCTGCTTCATCCGTATCCGTTCCCGACAAGGCACGGGTGGCGATGCTGACTGCGGCAAAGAAAATTGAAGTGCGCGAATATCCCATTCCGAAACTGGAAGATGACGACATCTTGGTCAAGGTTGAGGGATGCGGCGTGTGCGGCACGGACGTGCATGAGTGGCGCGGCGACCCGTTCGGCTTGATTCCCGTCGTTCTCGGACACGAGGGAACAGGTGAGGTCGTTGCACTTGGTAAGAACGTGCGTTTCGACACCGCAGGAAAACCCTTGAAGGTGGGCGACAAAATTGTTACCTCGGTTATCAGTTGCGGCGAGTGCAACATTTGCCGTCTGCACCCCGGTAACACGAACCTCTGCGATAAGCAGGGCGTATTTGGTCTGATTGGTCATAACGAGGAGCAACCCTTGAACGGTTGGTTTGCAACCCATTTGCTTATCCGTGCAAAGGGCGCAACCTACTTCCGCGTAAATGACTTGAACTTAAATCAGAGAATGCTTCTTGAATTGGCTTGCGTGTGCGTTCATGCGTACAACCGCGGCAATGCAACGGGCCTTCTGAACTTCAATAGCCGTGTCTTAATTCAAGGCTTGGGCCCTGTCGGCTTGATGATGATTGCCGTATTGCGTGCGGCAGGTATCAACCACATCATCGCCATTGACGGCACACCGAAGCGCTTGGAGATGGCAAAGAAGTTCGGCGTTAAGACGTGCATCAACTTCCGCGAGGCGGATACGCTTGATAAGCGTTTGGAAATCGTTCGCAGTGTGACGGACGGAAGCGGCGCAGACTTTGCATACCAATGCACAGGTGCACCGGCGGCCGCATCGGACGTTTACAGTTACGTTCGCCGTGGCGGCGGACTGTGCGAGATGGGCTTCTTCGTCAACAACGGCGAATTTTCCATCAATCCTCACTTTGCGCTTTGCCAGAAGGAAATCAACCTTGTCGGCTCTTGGGACTATTCCGCCGAGGATTATCCTACGACGATGGCATTCCTCCGTCAGGCACAGGAGATGAATATTCCGATCGAGGAACTTATTACGCACTCTTATCCGCTTGACCGTTTGAACGAGGCGATGGAAATGAATGTTTCCCAACAGGGAATCAAGATTTGCTATCGCGCCGAATAACGAGTGAAAAAACCTGAGAAAGGGATACGCTCATGGCACTTGGCATGATTGAAGTTTACGGTTTTACAACGGCTATCGTGGTTGCAGACCGTGTCGCAAAAACGGCAGACGTAGAACTTGTAGCAATTGACAAAAACAAGCCTGCGGGCGGCGATAGCGCCGAGGTACCACTGGTGATGGTTGTCAAATTCGAAGGGAACGTCGGCGCAGTTGAATCTGCTTTGAATGCAGGCAGTGAGGAAGCCAAAAAGAGAGGGCTTTACATCACCTCTCGCTTGATATCGGGACAATCGCCCGATATTGAATGGTTTGCACACTTGAATGCACTGGGCAAGGATAAACTCCGCAAACCGAAAAAAGCAAAAAGCACAAAATAAAAAAATAAAAAATATAGAAACAGGAGATTCAGAAGATGAAAGAAGCACTTGGAATGGTTGAGACAAGAGGTCTCGTTGCTGCTATCGAGGCAGCCGATGCAATGGTTAAGGCCGCAAACGTGGAGATGATCGGTAGCGAGAAGATCGGTTCCGGTTTGGTAAGCGTCATGGTTCGCGGTGACGTCGGTGCGGTAAAGGCCGCTGTTGAAGCAGGTGCCGCCGCCGCTGCACGTCTTGGCGAAGTGATTGCTCAACACGTGATTCCTCGTCCTCACAACGACGTGGAAAAGATTCTGCCTTCTCTGAAATAATTTATGGAGCAGGCAATTGCATTGCTCGAGGTTCAGGCTATGGTCGCTGCGGTGGCAGGCCTTGATGCAATGGTAAAAGCGGCAGACGTGGAACTTATCCACGTGGAAAAGCGGTTGGGCGGAAGATTGGTCACTGTGGTCGTGCAGGGAAACGTTTCTTCCGTGAAGGCCGCGGCAGAGGCTGGGCGCGTTGCCGCAGCCGCTGTTGGCAATGTCAAACTGTGCGAAGTGATTGCCCGTCCGCACCCCGACGTTATGCGTTTCTTGAAAACGGGTTAAACGCGGCTACGGCGTGCAAACTTCGTTGTCACCGCACTTAAATTTAGGGTATCCAAAACCACAATACATGTAATTTTATTTAGGAGGAAATGAAAAATGGAAGCACTTGGAATGGTAGAAACCAGAGGTCTTGTAGCAGCAATCGAGGCTGCAGATGCAATGGTTAAAGCAGCAAACGTTATTTTGCTCGGTAGCGAGAAGATCGGCTCCGGTTTGGTCAGCGTCATGGTACGCGGCGACGTCGGTGCTGTAAAGGCTGCCGTTGAGGCAGGCGGCGCTGCTGCATCTGCTCTTGGCGAGGTTATCGCTACACACGTTATCCCCCGTCCCCATGCGGATGTGGAGAAGCTTCTTCCCACCATTGGCTAATGCCAAATGCCCGGAGGGGTTGCTGTTCTTTTTGCGGCAACCCCACCTCCCGGGGATTTCAAAAATAGAGCGCAAAACCGTAAAGTTGAGAACTTTTTCGCCTTTTGGCGAATGTAAAATAGATACAAACTGCCGTGTGGCTTGAAAAAATTAGCCTTTCAAGGGGAAGAACCCTTGAAACGGAAAGGACAGAGATATGGAACTGAACGAAAAAACGATTGCCGATTTGGTGCGTGCGGCGTTGGTCGCCGTTGCCGCCGAGGGTGACAAAAAGACGGGTGACGATATTCCCGTCGGCATTTCCAACCGTCATATTCATTTGACGCGAGAGCATTTGGATGTTCTTTTTGGCACGGGATATGAATTGACAAAGTTAAAGGACCTTTCGCAACCGGGACAGTATGCGTGCAAGGAAACCTTGACGATTGTCGGACCTTCTCTTCGCCCGATTGAGAACGTGCGCGTGTTAGGGCCGCTTCGCCGTCAGTCGCAGGTGGAGATTTCAAAGACGGATTCCTATGTTTTGAAGGTGAAGCCTCCCGTGAGAGAATCGGGAAAACTTGATGGCAGTGCCCCTGTGACCATCATCGGTCCGAAGGGTGTTGTGACACTTTCCGAGGGATGTATTATTGCAAACCGTCACATTCATATGCACACCACCGACGGCGTGCGTTTTGGCGTGAAGGACGGCGATTACGTCACGGTACAGGCGGACGGCGCACGCCGTACCCGTTGGTATGACGTGCAGGTGCGCGTGCATGAACAGTTTGCTCTTGAAATGCACGTGGATACAGATGACGCCAATGCCGCAGGCATTCAAAACGGGTTTGCCGTTCGTATTGTTAAAGAATAAATCGTGGAATTGATTTCCACGCACGTTTAGGAAGGAATGGGTCTTAACTATGCAAAAAGGAATTGTGATTGATCACGTCGTTTCGACGAGAAAGCAGGAGTCCCTTGTTGGCAGTAAGTTTTTAGAGGTGCAACTGGTTGAGAACGGTCTCAAAACCGAAAAGTTCATCATCGCGGTAGACAGTGTCGGCGCGGGTATCGGTGAAACGGTCTTGATGACGGTGGGAAGCAGTGCACGTTTGGCACTTGCCAATCAAAGCGCACCCGTTGATGCGGTGATCGTCGGTATCGTTGACTGATTTTTGCGAGTGCTTATGCGGTTGCCATAAGGCAACAGAATGGAAATGAACATATGGATTTGAAGCAACTTTTGCGCGAGGCGGGTGTGATCGGCGCGGGTGGCGCGGGTTTCCCCTCCTATGCCAAGTTGGGCGCGGGGGCAGATACACTGCTCATCAACGCGGCAGAATGCGAGCCGCTTCTGTTTACGGACTACGTTCTTTTAATGAAAGAACTTGACCGTGTGACGGACGGTGCGCGCTTGGTCGCCGATGCCCTTGGCGTTACGCGTATACTCCTGGGTGTGAAAAAGCATCGCGGAGAGCATCTTGGCTGGACGGATGGGATGACCATCTCAAACGGCGTTACAGTATGCTTTTTGCCCGATGTATACCCTCTGGGTGATGAAATCAATTTAATATATCAAATGACAGGGCGTTTGGTACAACCGGGCGCGTTGCCAATCACGGAGCACGTTGTTGTTTATAACGTGGAAACCTTGATGAACGTATCGTATGCGGTGCGCGAAGGAAAGCCTGTTACAGAGAAGTGGTTGACCGTTTCGGGCGATCTTCCCGAAGGTGCGGCAAGGGTAGTGCGTGTGCCCATCGGCATGCGCGTGTCGGCGCTTTTTGAAAAACTCGGCATTACCGTCCCCGAAACGCACGTTTGCATTGACGGTGGCCCTTCGATGGGGAACGTGATCAGTGAAGCAACGGCACTTGTTAGGAAAAACACAAAAGGCCTGCTCGTTTTGCCGCGCACGATACCTGCCATGATGGTCAAGCTTCGTCCCATTGACAGACAGGTGAACATTGCAAACGCCGTATGTTGTCAATGCTCGGCTTGCACGGAGATGTGTTCCCGCGCACTGCTCGGCTATCCGTTAGAGCCTCATCGCTTGGTCCGCGCGGGACGCGAGGTTGTAGAAGCCTTCCCAGAGCAATTTACTTCCGCTTCGCTTTGCAGTGGATGCGGTATTTGCGAAATTTCCGCATGCGGACAGTTTATATCGCCAAAGGCAGTGATTGCACTTCAAAAGTCTATTTTGGCGAAAAACAAACTTCGTTTTAAGGCAGATAGTGTGTATAAGCCCGATCCTGCGCGCGATGCACGCATGGTGCCGTCGGCGCGTTGGCGCAGTCTTCTCGGCGTTACGCGCTATCATCATATGCCTGCTTTCGGCGGCTTTTTACCTGCCGAGGAGGTCTGTGTTGCCCTCAATACGCACATCGGCGCGCCCTCTTCTCCATCGGTCAAGGTGGGCGATCAAGTCGGAGTGGGGCAAGTGATCGCAACGGCGGCAGAGGGCTTGTCCGTTGCACAACACGCGTCAATTGACGGACGTGTCGTTTACGTCGATGACAAGATAATACACATCACTCAATCATGAAAAAACGTTAACCATTTTGATAAACAAAGAAATACAGAGGAAAGAATATGTACCGTACTGTAGGTGTCATTGAACTAAAAAGTATTGCCAAGGGAATTGAGGCTTGCGACGCTGCCTTGAAAAGTGCAGGTGTCAAGTTGATTTCCGCGCATCCTTCGTGCCCCGGAAAATACGAGATTATTTTGACGGGTAACATTGCCGACGTTACGGCGGCGATTGAACACGTAAAATCCCATTTTGACGGCAAGGTGTTGGACGCCTCGCTTATGGGACGCATTGACGAACAGGTGATTACGGCACTTTTTGGTTCGCAAAACGTACATAAGGAAGGCAGTCTTGGTGTGTTGGAAACGTTTTCCGCGTCCACTGCCATCAAGGCGGCAGATATTGCGGTCAAGACGTCAAAGGTCGCCATTTACGATTTGCGAGTGTCGCGTGGCATGGGCGGTAAAGGCGTTGTCTTGATTACGGGAGATGTGGCAGACGTCATCGCCGCAATCGAAGCAGGTGCCGACTACGCCAAAGCAGGCGGTCTTTATCATAGCAGCAGTATTATTCCCGCACCTCACCCCGAGTTGTGGGAGCAGATGTAATAAAACGGAGAGGGGAGTGCTTTTTGTACGATGAGTGAAATGAAAATACATGAGTATACGGTTGAAAAAAGCAGCCGTATTGACAAATTGATTCATGAACTTTATGCCAATATGCCTGAAATTGAGGCAGACCGCGCCGAACTTTTGACAGAGAGTTATCAAAAAACGGAAAACATGCCCCTCGTGCGTCGGCGCAGTGCGGCTTTCCGTCATATTTTGGAAAACATTCCGATAGTCATTCGCCCCTACGAGTTGATCGTTGGCAGTAACAGTATTGCTCCCCGTGGATGCCAAACGTTCCCCGAGTATTCGTACGAGTGGCTTGAAGCGGAATTTGATACGATTGCCACACGCGAGGCAGACCCCTTTTATATTTCGGAGAGCACCAAAGAGCGTCTGCGCCGTGTCTATCCCTATTGGAAGGGAAAGACCGTTTCCGATTTGGCGGCGCAAAACATGTCTGACGAGGCCCGTGAAGTGTTTTTCAAGCACGGCGTTTTTACGGTAGGCAACTATTTTTATAACGGTGTCGGACATATTTGTGTCGATTACCCGAAGGTCATTGCAAAGGGCTATCGCGGCATCATCAAGGAAGCGGAAGCGGCTCTTTCCAAGTTGAACCAGGGGGACGGCGATTATGCGGCTCGTTTCCATTTCTTGACGGCAGTCATTGAGTCCTGTGAGGCGGTCATTACTTATGCACACCGCTATGCGGACCTGGCAGAAAAAGAGGCGCAAAAAGAAACCGCCGAGCGCCGCCAAGAACTTCTTCGCATTGCGGCAAACTGCCGCCGTGTTCCCGAATTTGGGGCGCAGAGTTTTTACGAGGCATGCCAGTCGTTTTGGTTTGTGCAACAACTTTTGCAATGTGAATCAAGCGGACACTCCATCTCTCCCGGTCGCTTTGATTTTTATATGTATCCTTACTATCAAAAGGACTTCGAGGCGGGAAAAATCACCGTCGAGCAGGCGCAAGAGTTGATTGACTGCATTTGGGTAAAACTAAACGACTTGAATAAGGTACGTGACGCGGCGTCCGCCGAGGGCTTTGCAGGTTACGGTCTATTCCAAAACCTCATTGTCGGCGGTCAAACAAAAGAAGGTCTTGATTCGACGAATATTCTTTCATACATGTGCTTGGAAGCATCCGCACACGTGCATTTGCCGCAACCGTCCCTGTCTATTCGCGTATGGAACGGTTCTCCCCAAAGCCTTCTCTTAAAGGCGGCGGACGTCACCCGTCTTGGCATGGGTGTCCCTGCTTTCTACAATGATGAAGTCATTATTCCTTCGATGATGACACAGGGTGCCACGCTTGAAGAGGCGCGCGAGTACTGCATTATCGGATGTGTGGAGCCGCAGGTTCCGCATAAAACGGATGGTTGGCATGATGCGGCGTTCTTCAATATGTGCCGTCCCTTGGAACTTGTTTTCTCGGAGGGTATGGATAAGGGCGTTCAGATCGGCTTGAAAACCAAGCCCGTCACGGAGATGAAGACCTTTGATGAGTTCTATGAGGCTTACTGCGCGCAACAGGAATACATGCTTTCCTTGATGGTCAATGCCGATAACGCCGTCGATGCGGCACATGCGGCACGTTGCCCGTTGCCCTTTGAATCCTGCATGGTCGATGATTGTATCGGCCGTGGAAAGAGTTTGCAGGAGGGCGGCGCGATTTACAATTTCACAGGTCCGCAGGGCTTTGGCATTGCCAATATGACAGACGCCTTGATTGCGGTGCGTGACCTTGTTTTTGAAAAGAAGCAGGTCACCATGCAAGAATTGAAGGATGCACTTTCCTGCAACTTCGGTATGCCGACAGACGAGCGCCGTTCTTGCCATTTGACGGCGGATATCGTTCGTGCGCTCGCCGATGAGGGCATCAAGGCAACCGATGAGCAGATCGCCTCCATTTATGCGGAGGTGCGCCGCGGTACTTGTCCCGAAGACAAGCGCGCCCGTTACGGTGACATCCTTTCGCTCATTCAGTCTTGTGCAAAATACGGCAATGACGATGAGGCGACGGATCTGTTCGCCCGTGAGGTGGCATACACATATACAAGACCTCTGCTTAAATACAAAAATCCGCGCGGCGGCTCTTATCAAGCAGGTTTGTACCCCGTTTCTGCGAACGTTCCCTTGGGTGCGGAGACAGGCGCAACACCCGACGGCCGTTTGGCGTGGACGCCGATTGCCGATGGCGTTGGACCTGCATCGGGCAGAGATACTTGCGGACCGACCGCAACGGCAAACTCTGTGGCGAAGTTGGACCACGGCATTGCCTCAAACGGTACGCTGTTTAACCAGAAATTCCATCCCTCTGCGCTTAGCGGCAGGGAAGGTCTTGAAAAGTTCGTCGCATTGATTCGTGCCTTCTTTGACCAAAAGGGCATGCATATGCAGTTCAACGTTATCAGTCGTGAGGTGTTGCTTGACGCGCAAGCACATCCCGAAAATTACAGACAACTTGTGGTGCGTGTGGCGGGATACAGTGCATTGTTTACCTCGCTTTCGCGTTCTCTGCAAAACGATATTATCAACCGTACAGAACAGGGTTTCTGATTATTTTAGGAGGTATGAACGTGTCCGATTTGGATGTTTGTGGAAGAATTTTCAATATTCAGCGTTATTCCATCCATGATGGGCACGGCATTCGTACCATTGTGTTCTTGAAGGGATGCGTCTTGCGTTGCCGTTGGTGTTGCAATCCCGAATCGCAATCCTACGAAAAGCAAACCATGGTGACAAACGGGAAAACCGAAACGATTGGCAAGGACGTCACGGTGGGTGAACTTATGAAGGAGCTTCGCAAGGACCGCCCCTATTACAGAAGAAGCGGCGGTGGCATCACCCTGTCGGGCGGTGAGGTCCTTTGCCAGCCCGATTTTGCGGGAGCGCTTCTCCGCGCTTGCCACGCAGAGGGATTGCATACCGCCATTGAAACGGCGGCGGCGGTTTCAAAAGATGCCGTCGATAAGGTTGTTCCGTACGTTGATGAAGTTCTTATGGATATTAAGCATATGGATGCCGAAACGCATAGACTTTATACGGGCAAAACGAACGACCTTATTTTACACAATGCACAGTACATCGCCCGTATGCAAGAAAATGTGGGGAAGGAACTTGTTATCCGCATCCCCGTCATTCCGAGTTTTAACGATAAGCCCGAGCAAATTCGAGCCATCGCGCGCTTTGCGGCGACGTTGCCCGGTGTGCGGCGACTGCACCTTTTGCCCTACCATCGCTTGGGGCAAGGGAAGTACGAGGGGCTCGGCCGCGCTTATTCCATGGGAGAGATTGAACCCCCTACCCCCGAAGCCATGCGGTATCTTTTGTCGGTGGCAGAGGAAAGCGGTCTTTTGTGCAGAATAGGCGGTTGAGTTTACGAAATTGAAAGGGATATGGCAGAACTTATGGAACTTCAAGATAAAATGAGAATTGTTCAAGAGTTGGTACCCGGAAAGCAGGTAACATTGGCACATGTTATTGCCAATCCGGATCCCATCTTGTATGAAAAGTTGGGTTTGGACCCTGCGGAGGATTATAGCCGTACCGCCATTGGTATTTTAACGATCAGTCCTGCGGAAACTGCAGTAATCACCGCCGACATTGCCTTAAAGTCTTCGGGTGTCGTTCTTGGATTTGTGGATCGCTTTTCGGGGACACTTATTGTCACGGGACGGGTTGCCGACGTGGAGGCATCACTGCATGCTATCATGACCTACGTGTCGGAAACGCTCGGCTTTACCGTATGTAATATGACGCGCACGTGATGAAAAAACTGATGCTGATCGGTCGTGTCGGGGCGGGGAAAACCACGTTGACACAGGCCTTGCGCGGGGAAGAACTACGGTATTCAAAAACACAGTATATTCATCACGACTCCTGTATCATTGATACACCGGGTGAATATATCGAAACGCGACAACTCGGCGGCGCATTAGCGCTTTATGCTTATGAGGCGGATATTGTTGGACTTGTCTTGTCGGCAGATGAGCCGTACTCACAGTTTAGTCCCAATATCACGGGACTTGTCAATCGAGAGGTCATTGGAATTGTTTCCGCCATTGATAAGCCGAAGGCCAAGCCCGAGCGTGCAGAAAAATGGCTTAAACTTTGCGGTTGCAAGCGCATCTTCTTTTGCAGTGCGGCGACGGGCGAGGGGCTTTCTGATTTGATTGCTTATCTAAACGGGGATTTTCAAAAATAAAGTCATCGGAGGTGCCATATGGGAAAAACAAAGATTATATGCTTTGCCAACAACAAGGGTGGTAGCGGCAAATCAACCACTTGCTCCAATATCGGTTACGGTATGGCGAGCGAAGGGAAGCGCGTGCTTTTAATAGATGGCGACATGCAGATGAATTTGACGCTCTCCTTCTTTAACGAGGATGAAGCCTTGGAGATGGCGCGCGGTCAAAAAAATCTTTATCATGCCATCCGCGAGCAAAAGGATCTGACGGACTACATCGTGCATACGCCTTATGCGGAGCTTGATTTGATACCGTCCTCCACGCTAATGAGTGGTATTGAGTTTGAATTGTTTACCAAGTGGCAACGCGAGTGGATTTTATCGCGTGCGCTAAAATCCATCCGTGATTCGGAGGTTTATGATTATATTTTAATTGACGCGCCCCCTACTCTTGGCGGTTGGGTGATGAATATCATGTGCGCGTCGGATGGGTTGATCATTCCCGTTGAGGCATCGCCGTGGGGATTGTTTGGCCTGGCGAACATGTTTGAGTTTTTTGAACAGGTACGCACGATTCGTCCCGAAATTTCTCTTTTGGGAATTGCGGTGACGAAAGCGGACGAGCGCAAGAATTATTTTAAGCAAACGTTGGCAACCTTACGGGAATTGCAGGACGTTCATTTGTTTAACCAGTACATCCGCGTGGACAGTGCAGTTGAGTGGGCACAGGACAATAGCGCACCCGTGCTTGCTTTTCGGCGCACCAGTCGGAGTGCTAAAGAATATGCAGAACTGACAAAGGAGATATTGGAATATGTCAATCGGTAAAAGCAGTATCAATCGCGTGCAAAAAGCAGAAAAGACGGGTGCGGCGCAAATTGTGACAATGGCTCCCGATATGGAGAGCAGTACGCCCGTAAAGAAAGCACCTGCAAAGAAAGCGCCCACTCGCAAACCCGCGACAACGGCAAAAACGCAGAAGACCAAGAAAACGACGGTCCACGCCACAACCGTAATGAGCAATCCTTCTCCCGAAACCATTCAGGCAGTGCGCGGAGAGTCTTTGCCCATCGGTAGCAAAATGCCCGTACACCTTCTTTAAGACTTTTAGGGAGCCCTCACGCGGCTCCCTCTTTCTTTTTAAAAAACCGCACGACATTTTCATTTGTGAATACGGTCACAAACGGGTGTCCCTGCATAGTATGATAACATAAGGGATCATTCCCTTGAATATCTACGAAAGGGGTTCGCCAACCGTTTTCGGTTTGGTGACAAATCTTTTATGAATAACTGCCTCTGCCATCTTTTTGACGACAACTGCACTTGGATTATCATCATTGCGTTGATTATCCTCTTCCTCTGCTGCTGCGGTTAATGTATACTCATTCTGCATAGGGCGTTTGCTTTGTGCAAATCCATGGCCTCGGGCTTTTGCTCGGGGCTTTCTTTTTTTGTCATATCGTCGCACTTTCGCGCATAATAATGAGTAAGACCGATTGAAGGAGGGGGAATTCGTGTTTATTTATTCTGTACGGATGAGCACCTTGAAGTTTGCGGGGGCGATTGTTTTGTGTTTGGCGGTTCTTTTCAGTGTGTTTATTATGTCGGATAACGGCAGTGCCGCCGAGAGCGTGGAAAGCGCAAACTATGAGGGAGTGAAGACGGACGGTGCGCGCCGTCAATTTTTGGAAAGTTACGGATGGGAACTTGCAAGCGACAGTGCCAAGGAGGGCGACGTTACCTTACCCAAAACGCTTGACCGCGTGTTGACGGGCTACAATGAAATTCAAAAAGCACAAGGTCTCGACATTGGCAAATATGCAGGGAAAAACGTTTCGCGGTATACGTACGTGGTGACCAATTATCCTGACTATGAGGGGACCGTATACGCCAATTTGTTTATTTATCGCGGCCGTGTCATTGGTGCCGATATTTGCTCTGCCAGTCCTAATGGCTTTATCCACGGACTGGATAGACCGTCAAAAAACAGTTAAATTCTGATGCCGTTATGGTTCTTGCCTTGTCTTTTTTGATGGGGCAAGGACTTTTTTCGGCGGCTTTTTAGTAAAGAATAACTAAAATTTATCTTTAATAATCCAAAGATTTTTGTTTTTTCTCTTGCAAAACAATCCGAACTGTGATATACTGATTGTAGCGGTTATTGAAAATCGTCTTTTTTTCTTTATGTCATAGTGCGGCGCAGTTTTCATACGTGCTGTAAAAAACGCGCGAGGGGGGAGTCCCTCTGCGACCTTTGACATCCAAAAAAGACAAGCTCCGCTTATAAAAAAGACAGGAATTTTGGTGTCAAAGGAGGGATATCGTGCGTAATCAACTGGGCATTGATTTGGGTGCCGCCGTTCTTTCGGTTAGCGCTCGCGGCGAAGGCGTGATTTTGCATGAGCCTTCCGTTGCCGCCAAGGATCGCCATACGGGGCAATACGTTGCCTTTGGTCGAGCGGCAAGGGAACTTTTGGATGCGCGTAGCGGACAACACATGGCCGTTGCGCCTTTTCGTGAGAACTTGCGCTCGGGTGCGTATACGCCCCAGACCATTGCTTATCTTTTGCGCTCTTCCTCTTGCATCGGTAAAAACCGTCTTCTTTTGGGAATTCCTTGCCATTGGAATGAACATCAGGAGGGGGCGTTGATTGAATTGGCAGGGCAGGCAGGAGCCGACGAATGCTACCTTGTCTACACGCCCGTTGCCGCACACATTGGTGACGGCGGTGATTTCACGCGCGCACGGTGCCTTTTGGAAATCGGCGCGGCGCGCACGAATTTTCTCATTGTCGGCGGGGGCATCATTCGTTATAGGGAGACCGTTTCCGTGGCGGGAGATGCATTCAACACCGCCATTGCCACTTATCTTGAAAAGCAGTATAGTATGCATATCAGTACAGGTGCGGCGGAGCAGATTAAGCGGCGCATCGGTTCGGTATGGACGGGCGGCGAGCGCATGTCCGTTGACGTCGTAGGCAAGCATATAGATACGGGCGAAACAATCAAAAAGCGTATTTGGTCGGATGAGATTTTAATCGCATTTGAGGAACCCATGACCGCCATTTTGGAAATCGTGTGTCGGGGGTTGCACAAATTGCCCGCCGAATATATCAAGGATGTTTTGGAGGACGGCGTACTGATGTACGGCGGCGGAAGCCGTTTGCGCGGTATGCAACAAATGATAGAAGGAATCACCCGTGTGAAGGTGACGGCGCGTGCCGACGATGACCGCCGCTTGGTGGCGCTCGGTATGGAAAAAATTCTGTGCCGCTTGCCCGAGCAGATGCACTTGCCCGTCGGAAACATTTCGCGCAATTGTGTGAAAATGTATACGACCTTGCACACATAATATACGTATAGACGAAGAAAGGGAACGATGATTATGGCAAATAAAAAACCGAAGGAAAACGAATCCTCTATTAGCCCCGCTATTCGCATCGGCGCCTTGCTTTTGGCAGGGCTCATGGCGGCCGGCGGCTTGGGAACGATAGTTTATTTTCTGTTTTAAGCATAAAAAAACGGCCGAAGGCAGAGGCGCACGGGAACCATGTCGGTTCTTTTGGCGACTTTACCATCGGCCGTTTTTCTTTTTTTGACATAATGCGCGGGGGTTGAGCATATGTATCAAATGCAAAGTTTCGTCACGTTATAATGACCGTAAAACCCGACCTTTATGAGTGTAAAGAAAACTCACTGACAGTTTCGTCGTTATAGAGATGGCTTATCAAATCATCGGGTGAAAGATTGCCGGGTATACGGATGGCCAACCGCAGTGTCAAGCGCCCTTCGGGCGAACGGGTTGCCTTCGTGCTTGTAATCAAAATGCCGAGTTCTTCAAGATTTTTGCGTATTTGTTGATGGTTTTCCTGCCCGCTTTCCAAGACAAGTGTGACCTCAAAAACTTCTGCCGCTTCGGTGGCAGGGATAAATTTATGTAGGCAAAGTTGGAGCAAAACGATGAGGACGGTGCAGAAGATGCCAAGAGTGTACATGCCTGCACCAATGGCAAGACCGATACCTGCCGTTGCAAATATACCTGCCGCCGTGGTTAAGCCCTTGACCGTGCTACCGCGCACGAAGATGACGCCTGCACCGAGGAAGCCCACGCCCGTTACCACGTTGGAGGCAATGCGTGTGACGTCGGCGTTGAAAGAATCGGCAAAGCCGTATTTTGAAACCAACATGATGAGTGCCGCGCCAAGCGCCAAAATGATATGGGTGCGTAGACCTGCCTCCTTATGTCGGTGGCTACGCTCTAAGCCAATGGAGGCACCCGCTACCGCGGCAATGACCACGCGAAGTAATAATTCCCATTGTCCGAGAGTTGCTTCAAAGAATGAGGACATAAGGCGCTCCTTCCTTCAATCGGTTTTTGTGTGAGTATATTATAACACGGTCATACACAAAAAGCAAGACTTTTTGCTATATAAAAAGGCAGATAAGCGCATATATCGCGCAAAAGAGATAAGCAAAGACTGCCAATTCCAGGGGAAACGCTCTTTGAGAATATAAGTGCATGATTAAAATAGCGATATTTTGGAAAAACCTTGCAAAAGAGATAAATGTATGGTATAATAATAGTGTATGTCAAAAGGGAACACTTTGTGACAACAATCTTTTGATAGCAAAATGTGATTGAAAGAACAGAGAAAGGACTCCGAAAGAGGAGAAATATACCTAATGATTATTACAGGACCACTGTTTAGAGACATGTGTATTTCGGCGGCGAATGCGCTTGAAAACAACATGGAAGAAATCAACAACTTAAACGTATTTCCCGTTCCCGACGGTGATACGGGAATTAACATGAGCATGACCTTCCGTTCTGTCAATGCGGAGTTGCAGGACTTTAACGGCACTATATCCGAATGCGCGGATCGTGTGGCACGTGTTGTCCTTCGCTCGGCACGCGGAAACTCGGGCGTCATTTTGTCGCTTTTCTTCCGTGGGTTGGCAAAAGAACTGCACGGCTTGGAGGAGGCGGATTCCATCCATATCGCGCGCGCTTTTAAGGCGGGCGTTGTGGAGGCGTATCGCGCCGTTATGACACCGACGGAAGGAACGATTTTGACGGTTATGCGCGTTTCTGCCGACAAGGCGATCGCCTGTGCCGAGGCGGAATACGCAGGAAAAGTAGAATCGCTCTTTGCTTACATGGTGGTCGTTGCCATCGAAACCTTACAGACAACGCCGGAACTTTTGCCCGTATTAAAGATTGCAAACGTGGTTGATGCGGGTGGCGCAGGGTTTGTCAAGTTGATTGAGGGAATGCTTTTGGCATTGCAGGGCAATCCCGTGCAACTCAAAGTTGCGCGCGACGTACCTATCGTGCGTTTGGAGTCGCGTTCAGGCGCTTCAAACTTCTCGACAGAGGATATCAAGTTTGCCTATTGCACGGAATGCATCGTTGACAAGAGTGAGATGTATCTCGGCGAGGATAAGGCAGAAAAACTCCACCAATTGATTATGAGCATCGGGGACAGTGTGGTGTTTGTGGACGATGCCGAAATTATTAAACTTCACGTGCACACAAATGAACCCGGTCGCGTACTGACCGCCGCCTTGCAGTACGGTGCGCTCAGTAGTGTGAAAATTGAAAACATGCGTAAGCAACACACGGCACTTGTCGAGGAGGCGGCGCAACAAGCGG
>JAZSOK010000152.1:0-3096 GCA_045536865.1 Eubacteriales bacterium | reverse complement strand
ACCAAGACCAAGAATGTTATCAACAGCCTTTTCTACGCCGCCCTGCTTGCTGGTAACGTTTTCAACCTTTGCGCTCTCAACGTAAACCTCAGCGTTGCTGCCGTAAACGCATCCGATAACGGAGCTGAAGGTCAATGCGGTTTCGGACTCAAGACGTACGTTCTTTACGGTTACGTTAGTGTCAATAATACCGTAGTTGTAAGCAACGATAGCGCCGCAAGCGTACATACCGGAAACCCCGGGGGTGTGCTCAACCTGGAGGGTGCAGTTTTCAACGTGGATGTTGTTGAAGCCGCCCTGGTTGAAGTCACCTGCAACCATAGCAGCACGGTTAACATCGCTGGCGATAAGCTTACAGTTGTAGAGATAGAGGTTCTCAATGTAAGAGCCGGCAATTCTGTGAGCGATAATAGCTGCATCATACTCATTAACTTTGGCGCCGTGACCGGTGGTGGTTACAACGAGGTTGTAAATGGTGTGGTTCTGGAAGTCAAGGTCAAAACCGGTGAGGTTGTTGATGGGCTGGAAGTCGGTGATGTTTCTCATATCCAGGTCAGCGGTGATGGTAACGATACCGTAAGGGGTGTAAGTACCTGCGTTTACTGCCTTGGTGAACGCGTCGAACTCTTCGGGAGTATCGATGGTTTCAAAGTCTTCGTTAGCAGCAAAAGCACTGAACGTAGGAACCATGCAGATCATCAGCAGAACTGCCAGCATGATTGTAAGTGTCTTTTTCATGATTAAACTCCTTTTTTGCCTTTTGGCATATTTTTGTTGATACATTATAACACATAAATTCCGATATGTCAATTCTTTTTGTGTAAATTTTGTCGTTGACCAAAAGTTTTTTGCCAAAACGTCATTAGTTAGATAAACAAACGGTTCGGCGATGAGTGCCTTCGACGTCCCATGACGTACGATTATCACAAACCTCACGGCGTGAACGAGATTATTCGCTCATATCAAAAAACTTACTCTTGAAATTTCGCTCAGCACAATCATTATTGCAAATACGCCGGCTTTTATGCGCACACTATTGCAACAGTAAACAAGACCGCCATAACAAACATACTGATCCCAATGAGCCATTGGTTTGTTGCCGTGAACTTTTCGGGATAGGCATAGCGCGGAAACCACTTCACGTACACCATGGTAACGTTTTTATACAAATGCGCCTTGGTAAAACGTCCGGAGCTGCTGTATCTGTATTTCTTTCCGTTGACCTTATATTCATACGTATAATCCGTCACGACCGGAATAATAAAGCCTCCCTTTGTACGAACGTTTCTTCGGGAACGTTTTTTCAGTAACGTGCCGACCGCCGTTGCCTTGAACCTGTCAAACAGTCCCAGAATTGCAATTAACAGGTTATAAAGGCCTATCAACATAAGGATTGCAGTAACGACAATACCAAAAATCATTTCTTCCAGTTTGATGTCACACCACCTTACAAATCAGAGTTTTCATATTTTTGCAACCACTTGAACGCTTTGGTCAGTTGTTTTCGCGGAGCGCGGTCACTACGTTTCGCTTGCGAAACGCATCAATTTCAAAAATACCGTTATTCTTTTGATTGTTTTATGTGACCCGCTCCAACCAAAATGACGTGTACCGCGAGTTCCGCCGCGAAAAAGACAGCAACGTTCAAAAACGGCATAACGTACGGTGCAACCGACTCCGGAATAGCATAAAAGGGATCGCGGACAACAAAAAACCAGTTGAAAAAGTGGGAATATTGTTCAGACTCCCCGTTATACGCGTAATTTCCCAGCATAGCCCAAAGCGTCATTAAAACAATTACGGCTAAATCGCGGTAACATTCTTTGATCCGGATTTTGTCGTGCTCATAAATCAGCACAAGCGCTCCGAAAGTCGTCATTATGCTGTGAAAAATCAACGTTTGCACCACTCTGTAAGAAAGCGGATGAACGGCGTGCCACATTACTCCCGCAGGATAGATCAAATACACGAAATTGGAGATAAAGCCAAGTAACGCAAAGGACATTCTATACTTTTCAAGAATGCGGTTGTGATAGCTCAAAAAGCAAAGCACGCACATAGCGGTACAAGCGTGAAAAGGTAATTTTTCAATGTCGATCTCGTTGTATGCCAAGGGCATCAGGAAGAAATCCGTTACGTACAGACCAAATGCGACGTTAATGAATAATTTGGGACAATTTCTTTTTATGTTATCTTTCTTGTTTCTCAAAAGAAGAAAAACGGCAACGATCGTTGTAAGCGTCAGCGCGATATAGAAAAAATGCCACCCGCCAAACAGCGTGAAGATCTCGCCGCCTTTTTTATCGGACAAGAGCTTATGTAAAAAAGAATACATCTGTCCACCGCCTTTTTGCGTTTGTTATAACATAGCGTCTCACGCGCCGACGGCGCGCATCGTTTCATTTTTTTCTCTTGCAAAAGCCCTTACGCCCGCAATTCGGGCATTTTGCAACGCGGGAACCGTTAAAGTGAACCGTGATATAGAACTGATACCATTTGGGCTTAAATTCGGTCTTGCATTTCGGGCAGACGTACGTTTGGGATATCATAAAGACGTATAAAACAACAAATAAAACAGCCACGGGCGCGGCAATATAATACCACGGAACGTCAAAGTGACTGCCGAACCAGTTGACCCGACAGGAACAGAGCATAAGAGTTGAGATGATCAATAGCGAAAACAGAAATGTTTTTTTCATTACAATACCGCCTTTCTGAGTTTAGTATAGCATAGTGTCTCACGCGCGAAGCGCGCATCGCGTTTCGCTTTCGAAATGCATCGTTTGCAATAGATGCCTTACTCAAAAGCATTCTCAATCGGTTCGGAAAAGTTCCAACTGATAAGTTTCAACTTGTACTGCTCTAACAGAGGTTCAATATCCAACACGCCGGATGTAATTCCGCCGAATTCGTTAGGCTTAATATAAAATATGGAGGGCGTGTTTTCGGAATATAGGCAGGTCGGATCACTCATATAATACTCGGGCGAGCCGACACTGACGGCAAATTTCAAATCGCCGTCTTCAAGTAATATCAGTTCATCAGTTCCGGAGCTTTTTATATAACCTTTCCATTTTCTGTGTTTTCCGACGCCTT
>JAZSOK010000177.1:0-8517 GCA_045536865.1 Eubacteriales bacterium | reverse complement strand
AAGGATTGCAAGAATGGCAATCACGACGAGAAGTTCAACGAGGGTAAAACCCTTCTTTTTGTTCATTTTCATGATCGGTGTTCCTTTTCTAAATAAGTACACCTATTTTTGCAATAGGTGTACTTTCATTGGTTGTGTCGCCTTTTTTTGCGACTGTTTTGTCTTATTTAGCGATTTTGGAAGTTATAAATCTTGCATGATGGCTGACGTGTATGCAGTCGGGATAGGCAACGGCGTTGAAGTTCGGGGAGAAGGTGTTGCCCGTGATGGTAAAGGAAACTTGTTCGAGGTCTGCCAAGGTCATTGCGGGAGTGCCGGTATAGACGTCGTCACATGCACTGCACGCCGTACCGTTTGCGTGCGTTCCCTGTGATGTACCACCACCTGCAAGGTTAGCGTGAACGCGTGCAATGCCGGCACCGGAAACGAAGTTGTTGTCCTTAATGGTGACGCTATCCCAACCGCCGCCTGCAAGTTGCATGCAGTGTGTTTCCACCATAAACGTGTTGTTCTCAATGAGAACGTCGTCTTTGCTTGAAATGTTGATGCCGCGTCCGCCGTTGAAGGTGCAGTTCTTGACGGTCAAATCACCGTCGTTGTTCGTTTCAATCGCCCAACCGGTCTGCGAAGAGGTGAATACGCAGTTCTCGAAGACCAAATCAACGGAGACGTTCTTTCCAACGATAAGAACCTTTGTGGCACCGATAACACAGTTGGAGAAGGTCACTTCTTCGACCGTGGAATCCTTCAATGCGTCAAAGACGTCTGCATTGTTAATAATCTTGTTTTCAAATAAGGTGTCGGTGGGAGCGATGGCGGTGATTTCCTCCAATTTGATGGCGCCATCCCCGAGCAATACGCCGTCAATACCATCTTCAACGTAACCGTTTATAACGGTGACGGTGTTTGTGGAGTTAAGGTCGGCGCTCCAAGAGAAGTTGTTCAGGTCAACGGTGTAGCCTGTGCCGACGAATACCTTATCCGCATCCGCCTCGTACCAAACGCTTTCGGTTGCCACGTATTGCGTAACGCCTCTTACCTTGTCGGAGGCCTTATTGCTGTAAAGCGCCCACAGGTCGGGGCTCTTAACGTTTTCGGGATAGACTATCTTGCCGCCTTCATCAACAAGAACGAATATCTTGTTTTGAAGGTCAAAGACATAGTGATGACCGTCTGAATAAGCCATTAATTTTTCACCGTAGATGTTTGCTTCTCTTAGGTATGTAAGAGCATCACCTGCGGTTTCGATTTCCTTGTCAACGGTCACGGCGAGCAAGTTATCGTTAATCATTTCGATTGTCGTCTGGTCGTTAGACAAATTCGCTCTCTCAATAAAAGCGGTGTAGCCAACGATGGATACGGTTGCAAGCACGGCGATGATCGCAATGACAACGAGAAGTTCTACGAGTGTAAAGCCCTTCTTTTTGGTTTTTGTGTTCATAAGTTATCTTTTCCTTTCTTAAATTGAATACTTTAATAGGTTATGCTTGAAGGAGCAGAACGATTTGCGTGACCAATACGGCGGCGGCCAAACCGCCCACGGTCAACCATGCGTATAGCGGCGGGATCTTCATGGTTAGGACTTCCTTAAAGGTCTTTTTTTGTTTGGAATTTTCCTGTTCTGTCGTTGCCATAAAAGAAATCTCTCCTATCTGATTTGTTTTTTTGATTTATTCCAGTCCGCCGTTGGCGGTTAACTGATGCTTGTGCGATACGTTTTGCACCTAAATCAGTGCAAAATGACGGTAAATTCATCAATTTTACGATTTTCTTTGTTGAATTATACCATATAATCCGCAATTTGTCAATACTTTTTTGGGTATATTTTCACCGAATAATCGTTGCCTTTCGATAAAAAAAGACAGAGAAATTCATCTTTCTCTGTCCTTTTTTGTCAGGTCCTTATTCGTTTTTAATCATACGTTTGGGAGGCGTATGTCTTTTGTCATAATTTTTTTCGGCATCTGCCACTGCCACGGCTTGCGCACCTCCCGCGCGTGCGCCGAGGGCAATTCACTTTTTTCGTGCCTTTTTTATCTTTATATAGACGTCGCCCGCAGGCAAGAGAAGCACCGCCGCCATGCAAAGATAGACGAAAAGGTTGCCGATATAAGTGTATAGGGTGCGGTAAGAGTAGGTGGTGATATTCTCTAAGAGGTAGCCCGTCGTTCTATCGTCGAGGGCAGATACGACCTCGCCGCGATTGGTGATGACGGAGGAGATGCCCGTGTTTGCAGAACGCATAACGTATCGCCCGTTTTCGACTGCACGCAAGATGGCTTGCGCGTTGTGTTGATACAGGGCAGGGGAATTTTCAAACCAAGAGTCGTTTGTGGAAATGGCAAGACATTCTGCACCGTCACGCACGGCATTGCGCGCCAAGGGATCGTAAATGGAATCAAAGCAAATGAGGGAACCGATGGCGGCGACGTCCGAAAAGAAGACGGCGCTTTCCGTGCCCGCTTGCAAATCGCTCATAAGAGAGAGTTTTGCCATGGAGGGGAAGAGCGCGGTGACTACCTTTTCCCATGGCACAAATTCGCCAAACGGCACGAGCCGTTGCTTATGGTAAACCGTTTTGTCAACCGTCTTGTCGCTCTTTATTAAATAAATAGAGTTGTAAACGTTTATTTCCTTTTCGGTACTGCTTGAATTTTCGTTTTTCTGATAGGTGAATGCGCCGACCAAGTGGGCGGCGTTCGTTTTTTCAGCAAGGTCTTTTAGCCATGTGGAAACGGATGTGGACAAGGCGTGGGGCATACGGTCAAGCCCTGTCGGTATGGCGGTCTCCGACCATACGATCAGTGCGGGGGGCGTTTTCTTGACACGCGCGTCTGCCATCAACTCGTCAAGGAGCGTTTCGTAGCGGTCGTAGAGCGTTTCGCCACCTGCTTCCCCCCACTTTTCGCGTGAGGAAACGTTTCCTTGAAGGACGGCGGCGGTGAAATGACCGCTTGCCTTATGCGGCGTATGGTAAATGACAGTACCGCAAATCAAATTGACAAGGTAAACGGAGATTGCCAAAAGGCAGGGGAATGCCGCGCGGCGAAGAAGAAAGCCCGAACGGATAAACAAGAGTACGCCGTAGGCAAAAAGAGCGTTTACCAAAACGATGACGAAGGTGACGAAATAATTGCCGAACAGTGAGGCGGTGGCGATGACGGTCGGGAAAGCGGTTTGCGTTAAGGAGAACATGCCCCACGGCACGCCTGCCCACGTCAGGGAAATAAGGTATGAGAAAATGGCGAACACGGCGGCAAAAAGCGGCGCTAAAAGGATGGGGAACCGCTTGACGATATGCGTGCGTGAGAATAGCGCCACGTTTAGGTGGATAAAGGAAAAGCAAAGCGTTGCCACAAGGGAGAGGCCTATCCACGCGAAAAGGACGACGCCGAGCGCCTGAAAATCGGAAAGACCTTCTATAAAAGAGAGGGGGTACATGTAAAGAAACCAGTGATAGACACCGAGATAATAGCCGAGCGAAAAAAGAACGCCGCGCCGCCAAAAGAAGAACAGGGAGCGCGGTGTCTTTGAGGTCAACTCATGCATCAAAAGGCAAATGGCGGGAATGCCCGAAAAGCATGCCAAAGGAGCCGCCCATTCATTCTGAAAAAAGAAGGGAAGCGCAAAGAGAAAACCGCATATAAGCGCGAACAATGCGCAAATGGGTGCAGAATGAACGAAGCGCTTTTTCATGTTGGTCAGCCTTTCAAAAATCAATCGTGGAGGGGTTATAAAGAAAAGGAAAAATCCTTTAAGAAATACACGTCCTCGGGGGGAACGGTGACGAGCATGCCGTTTAGGTAGGACAGTGCCGTTTTATCGTCGGATGGGAAAGAAAAGTGCAGGCGGTACGCATACAAGGCTTGGAAGGCAAAGCCCTTTTCTTTGTCCTTTCGGTTGATGCCGTACTTTCCGTCGCCCACCAACGGATGACCGACGTGCGCCATGTGCGCGCGGATTTGGTGCGTGCGCCCCGTAAGAAGTTTTACTTCCAAAAGGGAAATGTCACCTTTTGTTTCCAAAACGCGGTAGTGGGTGCGTATGTCGCGCACGGCGTATTCGCCGTCGGCCAAGAGGGCGGCTTTATCTTTTTTGACGTCCTTTTCCGTACTGTAAACGAGAACGCGGTTTTCCTTCGGGAGTTTGCGGAGAAAGCCATGCAGGGTGCATTCCTTTTCTTTCGGCGTGCCGTGAACGAGGCAAAGATAGTACTTATCTATTTCGCGCATGCGGATTTTTTCATTCATGACGCGCAGTGCCTCTGCATTTTTTGCGGCAATCAAAATGCCGCCCGTGTTTCTGTCAATGCGGTTGCAGAGCGCGGGGGCAAAGGATTGCTCGTCATTTGGATCGTAAAGCCCTTTTTGGTAGAGGTATGCATGGATGTGCGTCAAGAGATTATCGGTCGTTTGATGCTCGTCCTCGTGGACGGAGACACCCGGGCGCTTGTTCAGGAGTAAAATATTATCGTCCTCGTAAAGGATATTTAAGCGCGGCCGAATGGAAGAAAGTGACGGCACGCCCTTGTCCGATCGTTCGTTTGCGAAAAATTCATCGGACAGAAACAACTGCAAAACGTCCCCCTCTTGAAGTATCTGAGAGGGGGAGGCGCGATGTCTGTTAATTTTGATTTTTTTGGTGCGAACGGATTTGTAGAGCAGGGCAGGGGGCATGTTTATCAATGCCTTGAACAGAAATTTGTCCAACCTCTGCCCTGCATCGTTTTTACGGATGACGAGTTCGCGCACGGTTATTTCGTACCAAAGAGGCGGTCGCCCGCATCGCCAAGGCCGGGCACGATATAGGCATGGTCGTTCAGGCACTCGTCAAGAGCCGCCGTATAAATATGCACGTCGGGATGGTCCTCTTGCACCTTTTTGACACCCTCGGGGGCGGCGACAAGGCACATTAAGGTGATGTTTTTGCATCCCTTTTCCTTCAACATGCGCAAGGCATCGGAGGCACTGCCGCCCGTTGCGAGCATGGGGTCAACCACGATGACGAGGCGGTGTTGGATGTCGGGCGGGAGTTTGCAGTAATATTCAACGGGTTGGTGCGTGTCGGGGTCACGGTAAAGACCGATGTGACCGATGCGTGCCACGGGCACCAAACGGAGAAGGCCGTCAACCATGCCGAGGCCTGCACGCAAAATGGGCACGATGGCAAGTTTTTTGCCCGCGATGCGCTTCATCTTTGCGCGTGCCACGGGGGTTTTGATCTCAACCTCTTCAAGCGGTAGGTCACGGGTGATTTCGTAGCCCATCAACAAGGAAATTTCGTTTAATAACTCACGAAAATCCTTGGAACTGGTGTCGCTTTTTCTCATGATGGTCAGTTTGTGCTGGACAAGCGGATGGTCAATTAAGTGAAAAGTATTCATTTTCTGTCCCTCTTCTAAACGACTTTCGTTTTATTTTCGCAGAGGCGACACGCATCCTCTGCATTTGGTTTACAACATTATTATAACGCACAATCGTCAAAAAAGCAAGAGGAAGCGCAAAAAATACACAAAAAAGATGTAGGCAAAGGTATATGCGGGTATCAACGGACAAAAAAGGAAAAGGCAGAGGAAACGAGTTCATCCTCTGCCCGTGGCATTTGCGGTTATGCTTTTTTTGCCCCTTTGAACAGGCGTGCAAAATCGGCAATCATGGAGGCGGTGCCCTCAATGCCGAGCGCGCTGCTGTTTAACGCCAAATGATAGTTGTCGTAACGCCCCCACTTGCTTCCCGTATAAAAATTGTAGTAGGAGGCGCGGCGGCGGTCCGTTTTGTTGATGAGGTCGAGCGCTTCGTTTTCGCTGATGTTGTGTCGCTCGGCAATGCGCTTTTTGCGGTCGGCAATGTCGCCGTAAATAAATACGCTTATGCGGTTTTTGTTTTCACGCAGAACGTGGTCGGCGCAACGGCCGATGATGACGCAACTTTCCTCGTTTGCCAACTTGCGAATGAGATCGGATTGCAGGACGAATAAGCGGTCGTTTAAGGGCATGGTGTATCCAAAATGGTGGGTGGCACCAAAGCCGCTTGAACCGATGGCTAACGTGTAAAGAAGACTGTTGGCGGCAACCTCGTCCACGCGCTCCGCCGTTTCGGGGGCGATATCGGCAGACTGCACGGACAGGGTGATGAGTTCGCGGTCGTATTTTTTGATGTTCAAAAGAGAGGCGACGCGCTCACCTATCTCGCGGCCGCCACTGCCGTACTGACGGGCAATGGTAATGATTACTTTTTCTTCCATGGGTATACACCTCCGGATCAAAAATAGGTTCTTACAACTACATTATATAACGCTTATAACTACATTATATAACAAAAGAGGAAAAAAGTAAAGGGCAATTGCCCAGAAAAGATGACGATAGTATGAATTTCTCTTGATTTTTTTCCCTTCGTATGCTATGATGAAAGAAAAAGACTTTCCAAACGGCAGTGGAGGTAACGATATGATTGCAGTCATGCCCGATGATATTCAAAAGGTGGATGCATACGCCGAACAAACGTTGGGGATACCGACGAAGCATTTGATGCGCCGTGCAGGGGATGCACTCGCCAAAAGGGTGGAGTGCGCGGTCCCTTCGAGGGGCTTCGTCGTCATTTTGGCGGGGCCGGGCAACAACGGCGGCGACGGATACGCGGCGGGTGTTTTACTCATGCAAAAGGGGTATCGCGTGTTGGTTGTCGATTTGTTCGCGCGCGGTCAAAAAACGGATGCGGGCAAGGCGTTCCTTGCAGAATATAAGGCGCTCCCCGAGGCGTTACTTCTTTCTTTTTCCGAAAATGAAACGGGGGCGGGCTTTTTGGACAAGGACGAATTGCAAACTTATATTTACAAAGCGGATGTCATTATCGACGCCGTGTTCGGAACGGGGTATGCAGGCGAGTTGCCGCCCGTCGCAGTAACCGTTTTGTCTATGTTGCAAACCCGACCGAAAAAGAGTTATCTTTTGGCGGCGGACGTGCCGCTTGGCGTTTGCTCTGCAACGGGGCGCGTTTCTCCTTTTGCGGTTTTCTATAACGAAACGGTCATGTTGAGTTATCCAAAACTCGGCTTATATTCTTATCCCGCGCGAGGGTATACGGGCAAGTTGACGGTGGATGACCTCGGCTTGCCGAAAGAGAAAGTGGATGCCCATTTCGGCTTTATTCACCGCGCCGTGGATGACGGAGAGGTCAAAGAATGGTTGCCGAGGCGCGCAAAAAACACCCATAAGGGAAGTTACGGTCAACTCGGCATGCTCGTCGGCAGTCAGGCGTATACGGGTGCCGCCGTGCTTGCCGTTAGCGGCGCGATGCGGACGGGCGTGGGGCTTGTGCGCTTGTTTGCCGAAGAAAGCCTGAAAGCGCCGCTCCTTTCCTCCGCCCCCGAATTGCTTTTTTGGGGCGTATCCCCTTTGTCTACGTGGTCAAAAAAAGACGCGCGCCGCTTTTTCGAAGATAAAAAGGTGTCTGCATGGCTTGTCGGAAGCGGCTCTTTCGTGAGTGACGGCTTGGCGCATTGCTTGGAGGCTCTTTTGAAAACGGAGGGTGCACCGCTTGTACTCGATGCCGATGCGATAAATACGCTGGCGCTATCGAAATACCGTCTGTTACCCCTTCTGAAAAATGCAAAAAGGGAGATCGTCTTAACGCCGCACCCGTTGGAATTTGCACGCCTTTTGCAAACAACGGTTGACGACGTAAACGGCAATCGGTTGTCGCTTGCCACTTCGTTTGCCAAGGAATATCACGTCACACTTCTTTTGAAGGGGGCGGCATCTATTACCGTCAGTAGGGATGGGCAGGTGTACGTCAATACGACAGGCTCTTCGGCGCTTTCCAAAGGGGGAAGTGGCGACGTGTTGGCAGGGGCGGTTGCATCATTTGTCGCACAGGGCGTGCCGACGGCAGAGGCGGCGGCACTTGCCGCGTACTTGCACGGGTGCGCGGGCGATGGCCTTGCAGGCATATACAGTGAGTACGGCGTTATGCCAAGCGAACTTGCCGCGGCGATGGCAAAAGAAATCGCCCGTTGCCTGTCTTGATATAAACGGATATATAAAACAAAAAAGCGAGCACAAGGCTCGCTTTTTTTGCGTGATGGATATAAATAAAAGTTTACAAAAAAGACTGCTATAAACACTTATTCGCCAAGCCAATTGTCTGCAATTTGCAGATCGACGACCAAAGGAACGGCGAGGGCGCAAACGTTTTCCATTTCCTCGCGCAAAATAGTAGCCGCCTTGTTTGCATCTTTGCGCGGCGCTTCAACGATCAACTCGTCATGCACCTGTAAGATGAGACGTGCGGTCGGGCATTCGCGCATAAGACGGTCGTCCACGCGGATCATTGCCAGTTTCATCAAATCGGCGGCGCTTCCTTGAATGGGGCTGTTTTTGGCAACGCGCTCGCCAAAGGCTTGCAGATTCTTGCTTGATGCGGCAAGCTCGGGAATATAGCGGCGACGGCCGAACATGGTGGTCACGTATCCGTCGGCTCTCGCGTCCTACGCCACGCTGTGAAGATAGGCGTCGATTGC
>JAZSOK010000093.1:0-3770 GCA_045536865.1 Eubacteriales bacterium | reverse complement strand
CGCCCGAACTTTTAACTGCCCTTTCCTGTATCGGTGGTGTTCGCACCGGCGTGATTGCCTCTGCCTACTCTGTAAACGAAGGCAGATTGACCGCCGTTGCCGCACGGAAGGCCGCACGCTTCATTGATATGTGCGATGCGTTCGGTTTGCCCGTTGTCACTTTGGTCGACAGCATGGGACTCTCCCTTGAAGATGCAAGTGACAACCTTTCCTTTGCCGCAGACCTTGCAAAACTTGCAGGTGCTTATGCTTCGGCATCCGTTCCGAAAATTACCGCCGTTTTAGGACATGCCATTGGCGCCTCATACGTTCTTCTTGGCGCAAAGGCACTTGGTGTGGATATTGCCTATGCAATTGACAATGCCGAAATCGGCGCCCTTCCTGCCGATGCCGCCGTTGCCTTTGCATGGAGCGACCGCATTTCCCTCTCCGTGGAAAGAGCCACCTTGGAGGACGAATGGAAAAAGACCGTTGCCTCTCCGTCGGCCGCCGCTTCTATTGGAGAAATCGACGATATCATTTCAATAAACGAGTTGCGCCAGCGTATTTGCTCCGCGCTTTTGCTACTTTCCTCAAAAGGTAGCGCGGATTCTTATCGCCACGCAGTCCGTCCCCTATAATAAGGAGGCATCCTATGAATTCTATTGCCTTCTTTCTTGCCGAAAATGCCTCTTCCGGTGCCATTCGTGACATTGACGTCTCCACGGTTGCAGGCAAATTAGACATGGGCATACGCGTTTTGTTCTTGGGCATGTTGATCGTCTTTTCAGTCTTGGCCACCCTTTGGCTTTGCCTTGCCCTTTTTAAGTTTGTTTTTCACGATCTTTTGCCTAACTTAAAAAACAAGAACAACGTGCCCACTGTCATTGAAAGTGCGCCCGTCCGTTCTGAGGATGAAGAAATCGTCGCCGCCATCACGGCCGCGATTGCCGCCGCGTCGGCCTCCGCGGATAACGCACCACCCCCTCGCTTTCGCGTAGTATCTTTCAGACGGATATCCTAATTGCCCACGCATTTTCTTTCGCTATGCACCCCCTGCGCTTCCCCACGCGCACGGCGGAATTATCAATAAATACGGGGAGAAAGTCAAACCAAAATGAAAAATTATCGTGTGACCGTTAATGGAACCGTTTACGAAGTTATGGTAGAGGAAATGGAAGAAAGCGCCGTTGCCGCACCCATTGCCCCTGCAACGCCTGTTGCTCCCGCCGCCCCCGTTGCAAAACCCGTTGCCACCCCTGCGCCCGCCGCACCGAAGGCCGCACCGAAGGCGCCCGCCGCATCCGCTGCCGCAGGCTCCGTCAAGGTAACTTCTCCTATGCCCGGCACAATCCTTGACGTCAAGGTTGCCGTCGGTCAGAGTGTCAAGAAGGGTGACGTCCTTTGCGTTTTGGAGGCCATGAAGATGGAAAACGATATTCCTGCTCCCCAGGACGGTGTCGTCGCTTCCGTTTCCGTTGCCAAGGGTGCTTCCGTTCAAGCCGGCGATCTTCTGGTATCCCTTCAATAAGGGCGCTGTGAGGTGCTCACATGGACTTCATAAATAATATTGGAGATGCTGTGGTCAGTTTTTCAAAATCCACGGGCATTGCTTCCTTTTTTAATGATCCGAAAAGCGCACTCTCCCTTGTCATGATTGCGCTTGCGGGCGTGCTCATTTATTTGGCAATCGCCAAAAAGTACGAGCCGCTTCTCTTGCTCCCCATTGCATTCGGCATGTTACTGACAAATCTGCCTGGAACGGGGCTTTTCCACATGGAATGGTTTGTGGATACCAATCTTTCCATGAACGACATCCTTGCAAACGTCACATCGAAGGGCGGACTTCTTGACATCCTTTATCTCGGTGTCAAACTCGGTATTTATCCGTCCATCATTTTCCTTGGCATCGGTGCTATGACAGACTTCACGCCCCTGATTGCCAACCCGAAAAGCCTTTTGCTCGGTGCCGCCTCACAGTTCGGCGTATTCGTTGCATTTTTTGGTGCTCTGTTCCTCGGCTTTGCGGGTGCAGAGGCCGCCGCTATCGGCATTATTGGCGGTGCAGACGGTCCGACTGCCATCCTTGTCACCAAGGAATTGGCGCCGCATCTGCTCGGTGCCATCGCCATTGCCGCATACAGTTACATGGCGCTCATCCCCCTCATTCAACCCCCCTTTATGCGTCTTTTGACAACAAAGAAGGAACGCGCCGTTGTCATGAGCAACCTGCGCCCTGTTTCACATCTTGAAAAAATCGTGTTCCCCATTCTCGTGACTGTGATCGTCATTTTGATTATTCCCGATGCAGCCCCCTTGATTGGATTTTTGATGTTCGGTAACCTCTTAAACGTCTGCGGCGTGACCGACCGTCTGTCGAAGACCGCACAGGATTCCCTCATCAACATCGTCACCATCATGCTCGGTATTTCCGTGGGTGCTACTGCCAGTGCCGAACACTTCTTGAAGCCCGAAACGCTCGGCATTATTGCGCTCGGCTTACTCGCCTTCATCATCTCTACGTGCGGCGGTCTTCTCTTTGGAAAACTCATGTACGTTCTGACCAAGGGAAAAGTAAACCCCTTAATCGGTAGTGCAGGCGTTTCTGCCGTACCGATGGCGGCGCGTGTGGCACAGGACGTGGGACGCTCTGAAAATCCTTCAAACTTCCTTCTCATGCACGCCATGGGTCCGAACGTGGCAGGCGTTATCGGCTCTGCCGTTGCCGCAGGTGTCTTCCTTTCTCTCTTCAACTAATATCGCGCTATCTTTGCCTACATAACGGCGTGTGCCGTTTGTCTAAACCGTTTATATTTTTTAATTGTCTATTCCCCGATGAAAGGATGTTATTGAATCATGGGAAAAGTACTCATTACCGAAACTGCTCTCCGCGACTCGCATCAATCCCTTGCCGCCACGCGTATGACGACCGAGCAAATGCTTCCTATTTTGGAAACAATGGACCAGGTTGGTTATTATTCGCTTGAAGCATGGGGCGGTGCTACCTTTGATGCTTGCTTGCGTTTCCTAAACGAAGATCCGTGGGAACGTCTGCGTACCATCCGCAGTCATGTTAAAAACACAAAACTGCAAATGCTCTTTCGCGGACAGAACATCCTCGGCTACCGTCATTATGCCGACGATGTGGTTGCCTACTTCGTGCAAAAATCAATTGCGAACGGCATCGACATCATTCGTATTTTCGATGCCTTGAACGATGCGCGCAACTTAAAGACCGCCATTGACGCCACCATTCGTGAGGGTGGACACGTGCAAGCGGCCATCAGTTATACGACGAGCCCCGTGCACGACAATGCCTTCTTTGCAGAATACGCACGCCAACTTATCGAAATGGGCGCAAACTCCATTTGCATTAAGGATATGGCGGGACTTCTCCGCCCCTTCGATGCCTATCAACTTGTCAAGGCCATCAAGGAAGTTATTCCGCGTAACGCAAACGGCACGCCCGCCGATATCAAAATTCAGTTGCATACGCACTACACCTCCGGTCTTGGCGCTATGACGCTTTTGAAGGCGATTGAAGCAGGTGTCGACGTCATTGACACTGCCATTTCTCCCTTCTCCATGGGCACGTCGCAACCGTCCACTGAGGCGATGGTTGCAACGCTTGCCGACACGCCCTATGACACAGGACTTGACTTAGACAAACTAAATGTCATTGCAGGACACTTTGACAAACTCCGTTCGCAGTATCTGGAAAGCGGACTGATCGATCCTAAGGTGCTCAAAGTTGACGTCAACGCCCTCAGATACCAGGTGCCCGGCGGCAT
>JAZSOK010000071.1:0-7989 GCA_045536865.1 Eubacteriales bacterium | reverse complement strand
ACCGTTATTCTTGCCATGGGCGCAGGAAAAACCGCCGCAGAAGCCATTGACCGTGCGCTTTCCAATCAATCAAAATAGCAAAT
This sequence comes from Eubacteriales bacterium, assembly GCA_045536865.1. GTDB lineage: Bacteria > Bacillota > Clostridia > Oscillospirales > CAG-272 > UBA1740. The sequence continues at coordinate 7,906 of JAZSOK010000071.1, read as the reverse complement.
GAGAAATAATAAAGGTGTGTTGTATATGCAACACACCTTTTTCGTTCGTTTAGCGATGAATATCGTTATTGACGTGTAAACACTCGTTTTGACGGAAAATTTCGTAACCGAGGATGGTCGCGGCAGAGGCGGCAGATAGTGAAGCGCCAAACTCCCGTCCGTATCCTATTTTGACGCACATATCCGTTTGGTCTAAAAGTTCACGCGATATACCGCGTCGCTCACCGCCCACCAATAAAAGAATGGGGAGGCGAAGTTCTGTTTCAAAAAGGACGTTTTCTGTTCTCGTATCGGCCGAAAGAATCGTATATCCACATTGCCGCATGAGTGATACGCATTCAACGGGCGGTGCCGTATAGACACGAAAAAGTTCCGATGCACCCGCCGAGGCACGCGCAACAACGCCTGCCGCACTCATCCAGTTGCGTTCGGGTAAAATGATGCCGCTTGCCCCCGCTGCATACAACGAACGTAACGCATATCCAAAATTATATGGGTCTTCAATACCTTGAATCATGCAATAAAAGCCGTTTGGAACAACGTCATCCTTCGTTAAAGGGGGAATGTTGCGCTCCGTGCATAATGCCAAAATACCGCCGTGGGAATGACCGAGAGCCATCTCATCAATTGCCGCTTCGGGAACACCTTCAACCGAAAAACCAAGTTCCTCTGACACGCATTGCAGATAATGCACGTTTTTGTCCTTTGCCGTCAACTTGTCGCAATTATACAAAATCTTATCAATTCGACGTGTATTGGTCGGATTTTTATCAACAGTTACAGCGCGGAGAATAGCACGTATCGAGGTCATACCTTCAAAAAGCGTGGATTTTTGAAATTTTTCTTGTTCTTTTAGCATGGAACTTTATCTTCCTTCATATGATTATAATAACTTGTCTGCACGTGCGGTCAAGAAAAATGCATTGACGGGAGGAAAAGGCAATGAAAAAAATGAATGGTAGAATGTACGAAGCACGAAATGAAGAACCGCGTGAACGCTGCATGCAACTTGCTACATATCTTATTGAACACAAAAGCACGGTTAGGCAAACTGCCGCATATTTTTCTTTAAGTAAAAGCACGGTACATAAAGATATATCCGTACGGCTTGCAGATATCGATCACAGTATGTATGAACGCGCAAAAGAAATCCTCGACCTAAATAAATCGGAAAGACATTTGCGCGGTGGCGAGGCAACAAGAAAAAAATATTTAAGGCGGCACGCATCGGAAAAAGTTTGAGTGTCATTCAATCATTTTATCTGCAATAAAAAAATGATGGCGCCATAAAAGAATAGAAGACAAAAATTTTCATTGACAATTTGCGTACGCATCTCATTGGATGAATTACGTCATCGGTATATAAACTGCATCCTGTATGACGAACTCATACGATACCATTATCACAATATCGTTTATCACATATATGCCGTTTGGCGCATATATACCGTTTATTGCGGTATTTACGTCATTTTTATGAAAAAACCTGCTTTTTTGCCGTTTTTCTATTCCCTTAATTATACAAAATTTGTCTTTTGTATAATTGCATATATACTTATAAGCAGTTCTCTCACCCTGCGGTATTCTGCATTTTAACGTCTTTGCAACAAGGATACCATCGAAACAACTTACCTATCGTATAAATCTAAAAAGCAACTTTCTAAAAATCTTCGCGGTCGTTCGTACTCTACTAATAAATTATACTTCAATACAAGATTAAAGTCAAGGTGTTTAATATATTTGCTCATTATTCCCCTTGTACGTTAGGCACAAAAATTTTTTCTTATAGTTTGCCAATAATTTATAACCGACAGTAAGAAATTCACTGTCGGTTATTTTTTTGTAGTTCTCTAAACAACTGTCAGTATCACTTCTATAAAATGCAATCTTCCTTTTCTGACGGATTTTTATCTTTTTTTACCGAATGACTTTACATTCTTCAATTTACATGGTATAATATACGGGAATGATTGTTTGTCCTTCCTATATGTTTTCGTAAGGCATATGGTCAAAATGAAAGGAGATTTCCCCATGGCAATGAAAATCCGCGTGCTGACCGTTACAAAAAAGGCAAAAATGAAAACGCTTGCCGAAAAAATCAGCACAAAAATCGACTGTTATAAGGCGGTGGACATTATTCCCCCCGCTTACACCTGTGACCGTGAACGCATGGTCATCGTTGTTCTGACTGCCGCAAAAATCATGTCTGATGATTTTAGACGCTTTATTCAGGACATGTCGCGTGAAAAAATCCAAAATATCGCGTTTATCGCCGATGGTACGCCCGAGTTGATGGCTCCCATTTTGCAATCCGCAAAACAAACAGACACCAACGTTCTTGACGACGTTCTCTACATAGACGGCGGTAGCACGCTTCCCTTTTTTGGCGGAAAATTAAAGCCTGAGGAAGAGGCAGAAGCGATGGAATGGTGCGATAAAATTCTCGAAAACATTAAATAAGTAAACGAGAATATAAAAAGAAAGAGCAATTGCCGTTATAGGGCAATGCTCTTTCCTCTCATTTATTAGCCCTTCAAATTTGAAACGATAGCGGCCGCATCTCCTGCGATCACAAGTTCCTCGTTTGTAGGAATTAAATAGATCTTCACGCGAGAACTTTCCTTTGATAAAAGCGTGGTCGAAATGGGGCGCGGTACATTCTTGTTAACGTCAACGTCAAGTTCTGCACCGAGGAAATCCAAGCCCTCACATGCAAGTTCACGAATAACGGGATTGTTCTCACCGATACCTGCCGTAAACACAATGGCATCCAAGCCACCCATGGCAGCGGCGTAAGCACCGATATACTTCTTGATTTGATAACCGAGAATATCAATAGCCAATTTGGCACGCTTATCGCCTTTGTCCATCGCCGTACACAAATCACGGCAATCCGAGGATATCCCCGACACACCGAGGAAGCCCGACTTTTTATTCAAGTAATCATTGACTTCATTTGCCGTCATGTTTTCCTTTTCCATGATGAAAGGAACCAAGGCAGGGTCAATAGAGCCGCAACGTGTACCCATGATCAAGCCGTCAAGCGGTGTAAAGCCCATGGTTGTATCCATGACCTTCCCGCCCTTGACTGCGGCAATGGACGATCCGTTCCCCAAGTGACAGGTGACGATTTTAGCATCCTCTTTGTTCACGTCGAGGAGTTTCAGTGCCTCTCTACTGACGTAGCGATGCGACGTGCCGTGGAAACCGTAACGGCGAATGCCATACTTTTCATAAAGTTCGTACGGAACGCCGTAAACATATGCCTTTTCGGGCATGGTTTGATGGAATGCGGTATCGAACACCAAGACCTGCGGTGTATTGGGCATGGCATCCTTGCATCCTTGAATGCCCATGAGGTGCGGTCCTGTGTGAAGGGGCGCCAAGTCAATGCAGAGTTTTAATTTCTCAATCACCTCGTCTGTCACGAGAACAGAGCCCGAAAAATAAGAGCCGCCGTGAACCACGCGGTGACCGACCGCCTCAATTTCGCTCATAGAACGGACACAACCCGTCTTTTCACCTGTCAAGGTGTCCACGAGAATTTTCGTTGCATCAGAGTGATTTGCCATGGGCAGGTCTGCAATATAATCCTCACGTCCCGGCATTTTGTGAATAATGCGGCCATCAATACCGATGCGCTCACAAAGTCCCTTTGCGCGAATTTCGCCTGTTTTTGTGTCTAACAGTTGGTATTTGAGCGAACTGCTCCCTGCGTTGACGACAAGTACGTTCATAGTTTTTTCCTCCGTTTTGTTTCTTTTTCTTTTCCTATCCATTATACAGTAATTTACCTAAAATTTCAATAGTAAAAGGCATTTTTTATGCGAAAGGAGTGCGGTATTTGAAAACGGTTGCCATCATTTCGGAATACAATCCTTTTCACAAGGGACATGCCGCACATCTTGACATGATCCGCAAGGCATACGGTGACGATGCCGCCATCATTGCCATCATGAGTGGTAACTACACCCAACGCGGTGACCTTGCCGCCGCAGATGCCTTTGTACGCGCAAAAGCCGCCGTTCGTTCGGGTATCCAACTTGTTCTCAAATTGCCCTTCCCGTTTTCCGCGTCCTCTGCCGAGCATTTTGCGATGGCGGGCGTATCTATTGCAGAGGACTTGGGTGTTACGGACGTCCTTTCGTTTGGTAGTGAATGCGGTGACCTAACGCAATTGTCGCGTGTTGCACAAAATCTTTCATCACCGATTTTCAAAGCGCATATGTGCGAGCATGTAGATACGAGGGATGCCTCCCTCGGTCATGCGCGCAAGGCGGAACTTCTTTATCGAAAACTCTTCTGCGATACAGATGCCCCCCTCCTTTCTTCGCCAAACAACACCTTGGCGATAGAATATTTGCGTGCCTTGCAGTCCATTGGCAGTAGAATTGAGCCGCATACCGTAACACGCGAAGGCAGTTATCATGAAAACGAGTTGTTACCAAACGCGTACCCCTCTGCCACCGCCATTCGCAATTCATGGCGCGCCGCCGCATATGAAGAAGGCTTTGCACACTTACCCGAGGCTTCTGCCGATGTTTTTCGTCAAGAATTGACAAGTGGTGCCTTCCCCGTTGACCAAAATGAGTTGTCAACCGTCGTACTGGCGCATTTTAGAAACATCCTCGCATCCTCCGCTACCACGTTGCCTGCCGAGGACGGTTGTGGTCTTTACGCACGTCTTTGCCGTCTATCGCACAAGGCAACCGACCTACAAAATCTAATAGAGATTTCCAAAACAAAAAAATATACCACCGCAAGAATTCGGCGTTTGATTTGGTATGCACTCTTCGGCGTTACCTCCTCCGATTTGTGTGCAAAACCCAAATATACGCAACTTCTTGCTATGGACGATAAGGGTGCAAAACTTTTACGGCGCATTCACCGTCATGGGAACATCGACGTTTTAACAAAGCCGGCAGACTATCACCGTATGTCCGAGGAAGCCGTATTGCAGGCAGAAATGGATATCCGCGCAGACCAACTCTTTTTGTTGGCGAGAAACGTCGCTTTGAGAAATGATTCACCGTTTCTGCGTACTCCCTATCGAATGAAGGATAAATAAAGCGAAAATACCCGATAAGTTTATTTTATCTTGTTTTGTCGAAGGCGTTGACTTTGCCAAAAAGCAAGTGTATCATTATCTTACACCAAGCAACGCCGCAAACTAAAAAGAAAGGAGATTGTTACCATGCTGGAAGTTAAAAACATCAAAGGCTCATATCTTGAATACAAGGGTCTGCCCCTCGTTCGCGAAGGCAACGAACTTTACTACGGCGATATGTCGGACAAGTGCATCCTCTTTATGATGATCATGGGCGAAACCGCAACTGCCGACGGTAATAAAGTACCGAGCAAGGTCATGTTGCAAATTTTGGAAACCGCTGACATGAAGAACGTTCGTCGTCAAAAAGTGGTCAATAGCCTCGATGAAGCGTTGGAAATCGGCACTGCTTGGCTGGAACGCGAAAACAGAGCGTAAAATACTGCTTTTGCAGTCGCCAAGGAGGTAAAAATGCATAAATGCCATGCTCCCATGCATGCAAGCAGAAAGACAGCTCACTTGATAGTTATATTGATGCTGCTTTCTGCTTGTTTTTTCGGGTGCCAATTTGCGCCCGCATTAGGTCTTGATGATCCAAACGCAACTATTGATACCGGTAAGCAAACCGATGGGCCAACCATGGAACAACCAACCACCCCCGGCTCTTCAATAAACGATCCCTCAAACAATCAACAAACGGAATTCCCAACGAATAATCAAAACAACGAAACACCGCCACGTACCTTTTATAATCCCTTAACAGGCTTACCTGCCACCGAGACGCAATCCCTTTCGCGACCGATTGCCGTCTGCATTGGAAATACATCTTCATCCCTTCCTCAATACGGCATATCTGATGCTGAGATATTGGTAGAAGCCCCCGTCGAAGGCGGCGGAACGCGCCTCATGGCTATCGTCGGCAATTATCAATCCGTCCCCTGCTTTGGCTCGGTACGAAGCACGCGCGATTATCTCATTAGCATCGCCAATGCTTTTGATGCCTTTTCCGTACATGCAGGCTTGTCCGACGTAAAGGCGGCAAGTTCCTACGAGGTCGGTGATTCCCTCGATTATATTTCGCAAAATTTGACGGAAACGTTTTTTCGCGATTCGGGAAGACAATCACCGCACAATTTGATGACGTCTGGTGCCTTGCTTTCGTTGGCCATTGGTGACACAGGCTATCGCACCACCATTCAAACGGAAAACATGCCCTATCGTATCGCACTCTCCCCTGCCGCAGTTACGGGAAGAAATATCAGTGCCTCTCGTGTCGAACTTCCGTTTTCGTCGATACACAAGGTGTATTTCACCTATGATGCGGCAAAGAAATGTTATCTCCGCTATCAAAATGGGATGGCGCACACGGACGGCTATACTAAAAATCAACTCTCCTATACAAATCTAATTGTTTTAATGGCAGACTCCGCCACAAAGACAAGTAGTACGGGCGAAGTCACGTTAAATATCAAAAAAGACGGCGGAACAGGCTTCTATATGTACGGTGGCCAAGCCGTCAAAATCAACTGGCAAACGGTGAACAACCGTCTCGTCGTTACTGATATGAACGGCGCGCCTTTAACCGTTGCCACGGGACAAACCTATATCACCTATTTTAGAACCGCTTCACTTTTACCCGTGACGATGGAATAAATGTCAATTACAATATACTCTTATATATAATAAGGGCGGCATCAAATGATGCCGCCCTTATTGTTCACGGATGGTCTTACTTAATAAAAAGAGATACGCCATCATATGGATAGCGTATCCCCAAAAAACTTATTCTTTATCCTCTTTGTCGGTACTGTCCTTTTCGTCATCAAGGTCCAAGGGCAATCCCGACTGGTCAAACTCGGCTTGTTTGCGTTCGCGTTCCTCTTGCTCACGCTTTTCACGAGCCTCTGTTGCCTTTCTTGCGCGCTCGTTCGCTTCCTCACTACGAGCCTTCTTATCTGCCATCATGGCTTCAAGTTCTTCCATTGCCGCATGATTATCCATTGCCGCTATGAAAAGATCACCATCCATGACTTCGTGCTTCACCAGGAACTCGGCGATAAAATCAAGTTCTTGACGGTGTGCTTGAAGCAATTCCAATGCACGCGCATAACCCTCGTCAACGATGCGCTTGACCTCACGGTCAATCATGGCGGCAGTTTCGTCGGAATAATCGGCGGTGGTGTTGAAGTCACGACCGAGGAACACCTCGTCACGGCTATGCTCGCCACCAAAATGCAAGGTACCGAGCGCATCGCTCATACCGTATTTGGTAACCATCGTTCTTGCAATGTTCGTGGCGCGCTGAATGTCGTTTGAAGCGCCGCCCGATACGTCACCAAACACGATAGCCTCCGCGGCACGACCACCGAGGAGCATGGAAATTTGTTCCTGCAATTCGCTCTTGTATACGCTAAACTTATCACGTTCAGGTGGGTTCAAGGTATAGCCGAGCGCCTTTCCACTAGGAATAACGGAAATTCGACGGACGGGGTCCTGTGTCGGCAACACGTGTGCAAGAATGGCGTGTCCTGCCTCATGATAAGCGGTTTTTCTCTTATCATCTTCGGTGATACGCATATTCGGCTTTTCTGTACCGACCATTACCTTCAAAGTGGCTTCTTCCACCTCTGTCATGCCGATGAGGTGCTTCCCTCTTCGTGCGGCGAGCAAGGCCGCCTCATTTAAGAGATTGGCAAGGTCAGCACCCGTAAAGCCAACCGTTGTTTGTGCAATCTTTTGCAAATCAACGTCTGCCTCCAAGGGCTTATTGCGCGAATGAACCTGCAAAATTTCCGCACGTCCCTTTAAGTCGGGATAGTTGACCGTTACTTGTCTGTCAAAGCGTCCGGGACGAAGAAG
>JAZSOK010000005.1:0-2121 GCA_045536865.1 Eubacteriales bacterium | reverse complement strand
CGGCAACATTGAGGAGGTACTCTCGTCCACGAGCGCCTATTTTGACGAGTGCGTGGAGTCCAGTATCGCCAAGGCAATTGCCGCCCTGGAGCCTCTGATGATCCTTTTGCTCGGCGGCATCATCGCCGTGGTCATTCTCGCCGTTTTGCTTCCCATCATGTCACTGATGAACAGTATTTAAGGAGTTTTCCATGATTTTCAACCGTTTATTTACGAATTATTTAATTGAAAAGCAAGTTATTGACGAAGAACGGGCAAAGGAATGGCTTGAAAAGGCGGACACCGTCGGTGCGCCCCTTTATAGTGAACTTGTGCGCGGTGAGGTCCTTGACGAGGAAACGGCGTATCGTGCGCTTGCCGATTATCTCGGGCTTGAATACCGTTTTTGTCAATTATCGGAGATCAATCTTGAATTTTTGAAGAACTATCCCCGTGACTTGCTCATTGAGCATCAGGGTGTACCCCTCTCTTTACAGGGCGACGTTTTGACCGTCCTTTGCGCCAATCCTTTTAGGATGGAGGAACTCCGCGAACTGATCAAGTTTGGTGGCAGGCGGTTGAATTTCCTTATCAGTCCGCCCACGCAAATGAAGCGCATTTTGGATTATGCCAACAACAAAATCCAACAGGATATCGTCCTAACGGACTATTCCAAGGTTGATGCCGACATCACCGAGGCAAACGAGGCGGCACCGATAGATGCCCCCATCATCAAACTTTGCGACTCTATTTTGAAGGACGCCATTAACCGAGGGGCGAGCGACATTCACATCGAGCCGTTTGGCAAGACGGTTTTCCTGCGCTTCCGCCTTGACGGAAAACTCTGTAAGATAGAGGAACTTGCGCCGCACATGTTCCCCGCACTTTTGGCGCGCTATAAAATCATGGCGGAACTCAACATTGCGGAGCGCAGAGTGCCGCAGGACGGCAAGATCAGTCTTGAAGTTGGCGGTGTGCCGTACGACTTCCGCGTGTCCACCACCCCGACCATTCACGGTGAGAAGATAGTCATTCGTATCTACAACAGGACCTTCCATTCAAGCGATATTTCCACGCTCGGCTTTTCCGAAAAGCAAAAGGAACTCATCATGAGCATGATTACGCGGCCGCACGGAATTATCCTTTTGACAGGCCCGACGGGAAGCGGAAAGTCCACCACCCTTTACACCTTCTTGCGCTATCTCAACAAGGAAGATACCAACATTATGACGGTAGAGGACCCCGTAGAGAACGAGATAGTGGGCATCAATCAGGTGCAGGTCAACCCCAAGGCGCAACTGACCTTTGCGGCGGCGTTGCGTAGTTTTTTGCGGCAGGATCCCAACGTCATCATGATTGGTGAGATCCGTGACGAGGAGACGGCGCAGATCGCCACGAGAGCCGCCATTACGGGACACCTTGTGCTTTCCTCGGTTCATACGAACGATGCGGCAGGCACCGTTGCGCGACTTGTGAACATGGGCATCCCCAAATATCTCGTTGCCGACTCCTTGCTCGGTGCCATTTCCCAACGCCTCGTGCGTAAACTCTGCCCGAAGTGCAAAAGGGCGCGCATGACGACCAAAGCAGAAATGGACGTGCTTACGCTCGGGGAGGCACGGGAGATTTTCGATGCGGTGGGTTGTCCCTACTGCAACCATACGGGCTATCTCGGGCGCATCGGCGTTTTTGAGATCATGGTGATGAACGACGAAATTCGCGGCATCGTCATGTCGGACGACTTTACGAGTGAAAAGATAGGCGAAATAGTTTCGCGCGATATGACGACGGTACTCGGTCACACGAAGGAGCGCGTGCTCGCTGGCGAAACCAGCCTTGAAGAATACGACGCACTCATTGATATTGTGAGGGCGTAATGCGTAGCGCGCCTGCTTTGTGCAGGCGCGCATCAATATAAATCCCTTGCGGGATACAAATGTCGTGTTTGTCGAAAAGAAGAGATTTGAACTATACTCCAAGCGAGCAGAAAAGCCGCAGGCTTTTGGCACTTCGTGCCCTGCTTCGGCTTTGCCGAAGCGCTCGCGGAGCAACCTTCTCCGCCGAAAAAGAAAAAAACGGAACACCCGTATGGGTATTCCGTTTTTTTTGGCGGAGAAGGAGAGATTTGAACTCTCGCGCCGG
>JAZSOK010000142.1:0-3303 GCA_045536865.1 Eubacteriales bacterium | reverse complement strand
ATGCAGAAAGTCTTGCTTCGCAAGCCTTTGGGCTTTGCCCTACGTGTGCTATCGCACACCTGCGCCATTGATGCAAGGCGTAAAAATGTCCTTGCAAGCAAACATTTTTACTTGTGATATAATGTATGCAGAAAGTCTTGCAAGCAAGACTTTGGGCTTCGCCCTACGTGTGCTAACGCACACCTGCGTCATTGATGCACGGCGTAAAAATGTCCTTGCAAGCAAACATTTTTACTTGTGATATAATGTAAGTATTAAAAGTGTGTCTGTCGCACAAACGGACACGGAGGATACATGAAAAATGAGTTTCTTCTGTGCGGTAAGGTTCTCAACACCCACGGCATACGCGGACTGTTGAAGGTTGATCCTTACTGTGACACGCCCGAGGTTTTTGCCTCGCTCAAAACCGTCTATACAAAAAAAGGCGACACCTATGTGCCTCACGCGGTGACGCGCGCCTCGCGCCAAGGTCGCTTTATCCTGCTCGGACTTGAAGACGTTTTATCCATCGAAGCGGCTTTCCCCTATAAAAATGCAGAGTTATTTGCAAGCCGCGCCGACCTCCCCTTGCCCGAGGATCGCGTATTTGTGGCAGACATCATCGGGCTTTCCGCCATTGATGCGGACACGGGACGTGTTTACGGAAAAATCGTTGACGTTGAAGAAGCCCCCGCCTCACTCCTTTACGTGATACAAACGGAAAACGGCACCGTTTTATTCCCTGCCGTCCCTGCTTTTATTAGTGAAATAGACACAGAACGCGGCGTATTTATTCGCCCGATAGAAGGATTTTTCTCATGACGTTTGATATTATGACCTTGTTTCCCGACATGGTAGACAGTATCCTTGGTGAAAGCATCATCGGTCGGGCACGGCAAGCAGGCTTTCTTCGCGTGCGTTGTCACAACATCCGCGATTACAGTCAAAACAAACACAAATCCGTTGACGACACGCCGTACGGCGGCGGCGCGGGCATGGTCATGGCGGCACCGCCCGTTTACGATTGCTTTCAAGCGGTGAAGGCCATGAACGATAAGGGTGCGGACGAAAAGTGCCGTGTCATTTATCTTTCCCCTAAGGGACGCGTTTTGACACAGGAGATTGTCAAAGAACTTGCAAGTTATGACCGCTTAATTCTTCTCTGCGGTCATTACGAGGGCATTGACCAACGCGCCCTGGACGCCATCGTTGACGAGGATATTTCCATCGGCGATTACGTTTTGACGGGGGGCGAACTCCCTGCCTGCATACTGGTTGATTCCGTTGCACGGCTCTTACCCGGTGTGTTGGCGGATAGCGTTTGCTACGAGGACGAGAGCATTGCAAGCGGTCTTTTGGAGTATCCGCAATACACGCGCCCCGTTACCTTTTTGGAAGAGCCTGTACCCGAGGTGCTCTTATCGGGACATCATGCAAACATTACGGCGTGGCGGCTCCAACAATCCCTTTCCCTCACAAAAGAGCGCCGCCCCGATTTATACGAAAAATACACGGAAGCGCACCCACCGAAACCACCGCGCAAAAAGCGCAAGGTGAGCGCAGATAACGAAAATACTCCCTAATCCCCCCTTGTTGTAAAGAAATCTTTCAAAGAAAGGAGTGACATCATGGCAGACGGTATCCATAACAAAGAAGAAGAAATGGAAGAAAAGGCATCTTCATCACGTGCGTCTTCCTTCGTTCATCTGCGTACCGCGCGTGCAAGGGCAAACAAACGTGCGCGCACCGAGACGGCAAATGCCCCTTCTACTGCCGAAAAAACTCTTGCAGAACAAGAAAAAAAGACGTGGCTTACAACTCTGCTTTTCGGCACGCAAAAGGAAACTTGCAAAGAAGAAAAGCCCACCCGTTTTTCCCGTCTCCGTCACTTCTTTTCTTCCGCCCCCCTGACGAAGGCCATGCGGCGCGCCCTGCATTCGTGTGCTTATTTTTCATCGCGCACGGTTTCCGTTTTTCTTTTGGCGTTGGGCGCTTCTCTGTTCATTCTCTATTTTGCGGGCCACCGTTTCCTTTATGATGCTCATGCACCCTTTTCACAATTTGTGTGCGCCATAGCGACGGCGGTGATCGGCCTGCCACTCTTCTTTTCAAGGCGGCCCCTTGCCATCGTTCTTTCCGATTACTCGGCATTTGAAATTTTCTTCTTTGACTTTCTTTTGTTGCAACGTCCACGAAACATGAACCGCGCAAACGAGCATACAACCTCCTTTTGGCGGCTTCTGCTTGCTTTTTTGCTTGGCGTCGGTTGCGCCTTTTTAACGGGGCTTGTATCATCTGTTGCCATTGTTGGTATACTATTCTTGCTTGTATTTGCGGGATGTGTTTTTGCGTCCCCCGAATGCTGTCTTGTTATCGTATCCTTGGCGCTTCCTTTCCTTTCGTTAACCCCCGCGCCAACCTTCCTTTTGGCAATACCCTTATCGCTTTTGCTTGTTTCGTTTTTCAGGAAGGTACTTTGCAAAAAAAGAATTTTCCGTTTTTCCTTGCCCGATTTTCTCATTCTTCTGTTGGCGCTTTTCTATGCGTTAAGCGGATTTTTCACCTATCGGGCAGACCATATGTCATTGACGGCACTTCTGGAAGCCGCGGTTTCCGTGCTCTTGATTTTGTCTTATTTCCCCGCCGCCAATCTTTTGACAAATCGCCGTACCGTCCACAACGTCGTGGGGGCACTGCTCTTTTCGGGTGCTATCACCTGCATACTTGGCTTATTACAGCAACTGACGGGGCGCGCCCAAGCAAATTGGCTCGACCTTGACATGCTACGCTTTATCGACGGCCGCGTTTCCTCCGTTTTTGCCGACGGGCCAAACGTTTTTGCCGCCTATCTGACGTTGCTCACTCCCTTTTGCTTCTTTGCGCTTGCCTCCTCTAAACGTGTTGTATCGGGTGTTTCTTCGTTTCTCTTGAACGCTCTTTTTATCGCCGCTTTGGTGTTCACGTGGTCGCGCGGTGCATGGCTCGGAAGTCTTTTTGCCGCATTTGCCTTTATCTTTCTTTTGCTTCGTCATCGCCCTACGCTCATTTTGGGTGTCGGTGCCGTTATACCTTATATCCTCATTTGCATGCCCCCTTCCGTGTATCACCGTTTTGCCTCTATCGGCAATTTGTACGATTCCTCCATTTCCTATCGTTTGAGTCTGTGGCGTTCCTCTTGGAATTTGTTCAAGGACCACCTACTGACGGGCGTTGGCATTGGCACGGAGGCGTTTCACGGCGCTTATTTACCTTATGCCGCGGCAGGCACGGAATCGGTCGCTCACGCGCACAATCTTTACTTGGAAATAAACATTAAATTAAATA
>JAZSOK010000079.1:0-2470 GCA_045536865.1 Eubacteriales bacterium | reverse complement strand
CAAACCAAATGATCAACTCCTTGGCTCACAGAACGACATGGCTACGATCCGACTTATGGGGGTATTAAAATCAATGATTTGCTTCAAGTTATCGTTTCGGAAGGCAAATTTGTCCTCGAGGAACAAATTGTAAATCGCCTCGTTACATCCTTTCAGTACGGGAGATGGCAAATCGGATATTTCATCGAAAGGGGGAGAGGAGCAAAGTGTTACGGGCAATCCTTCATTCAATAAATCGCGCACGATGGTCATCATATTGACCGTGTGACGCACGCCGCAGTGTACAGCCCCTAAAAGAGCCTCGTGCGTGCCCGCATTTTTATCGTTGTAGAGATGACGGCCAACGTCGTTCATGCCAAACATGACAACGACCTCGGTCGGGCGGAAACGTTCGAGCATGACTTTGTGGCGGTTTCGCCCTACACAACCGCTGGCCGAGTCGCCGCCAACACCGAAATTAAACAGTTTGACACGGCGCTCGGGATAGTGCGTGCGATAGTAGTCAAAGATTTTGGCGATGAAAAGGCCTTTTTCGGTGATACTGTCACCTAAAAAGCAAACGCGAGCATCCTTTTGAAACAAATGTTCTGCCATAATAATACATCCTTCCAAATTTATATCTGTTTTATTTTTTTGGTTATTTTATGTATTCGGTGCGGTCATTGCGGGGCAACCGTGAAATGCAAGCGCACCGATTTTGACGTTTTCTTGCGGTAAGTCTATCTTTGTCAAGGAAGTGCAGTCGAAAAACGCCTTCGCGCCGACAGTTGTGAGATTGGGCATTTGACTAACGGTGCGTAATGCCGTACAACCGAGGAACGCCTCTTTATCAATGGTGGTTAGCGCCTCCGAAAAGGAAAGCGACACGAGAGACGTGCAACCCGAAAAGGCGGCAGGGCCTATTTTTGAAAGGGAGGCACAACTCTTAAAGTTTTTTAGCGAACGGCAACCGAAGAAGCAGTTTTTGCCGATACTGGATGTTTGGTTTGGCAAGGAAAAGTCGGCAAGGGCGGTGCAACCGTAAAAAAGCCCGTCGCCCAAATAACCGATGTCGCCAAGGAAGGTCACTTGCCGCAACTGACGGCAGTTCATGAAGGTGTACGTGCCACTGTAAAACATGCCTGCGGGAATGGTAATTTTCTCAATGTCGGTGTTGGCAAAGGCAAAGTATGCAAAGGTTAAGGTGCCGTCGCGCACGATAACGTCGCCGCAAAGGTCCTCGTCGGCGATAACGACACAGTTCCCAAGATAAAGAATGCCGTTTTCCCAGTCGCCCGAACTGCCCGGACGAACGTAAGGCGTGTCCGCAAAGGCATTCTTGCCAATCAAATTGATTGCCGTCGAATGGGACGTCACCTTTGAAAGATTGCGGCAACCCATAAAGGCGTTTTCGTTGATGGAGGTAATGGTTTTCGGCAACGTGACACTACGAATGTCCGAGCCTGCAAAGGCGTTTGGACCGATGGCGGTGATGGGAAGTCCGTCAGAATGCGTTTCGGGAATGCTGACGTCCTTGCCCGTATAGTCTCCGATGCTTTTCACCATGTAGCCATCACCGAATTTTTCAAGAACGAGCGCACCTCGCGTTGTCTGCTCCGCGCATCCTGCAAAAAGGAGGAGGCAGAGAAAGAGTGTTAAAAACAGAGATGCGGACAAAAGAAGACGGCACCGTTTTTTAGGAGGGTGCATTTGCAAAACGGGCCTTTTTGTGTCGGGCATGGATTTTTGCATGGCAGTCTCCTTTCGTTCGATGCCGTCTTTTTTATAGACTCATGGTAGAGGCGGTGCTGTATAACTCCTGAATGTAGCGCGTGCGCTTTTCACAGTAGTTACGCATGTCCTCCAATTCTTTTTCGGAGAAGTTTTCAAGATCGCCGTCTTTTAGGTGGTTTTTATACATACGGTCAAGGATGAGCGCATAACGGATGTTGACGGACAGGAGGTGATTGTCCTGTTCGCAAATAACGATATCACTGCGGCCTTCAAGCAGTTCCTTGACGGCAAATTCACCCATTCTTGATGCAAGCACTCTGTCGCGCAGGGTGGGGGTGCCGCCGCGGATGACGTGCGCCAAACGGGCGAAACGCGTCTCAACGCCTGTAATGCTCTCGATTTTTTGTGTTAAAGTGGGGGCATACTCGTGACCGACGCCCTCACTGACGACGATGATGAAGTTTCTCTTGCCAAGCCTTCTCGAAAAACGGATCTTTTCGATGATGGCATCGTCGTTTTGCGGAATTTCGGGGACGACGACGGCGGTGGCGCCTGTGGCAATGGCGGTTTGCAGGGCGATGTCGCCCGCACCTCTGCCCATGACCTCAACGACGTTGCAGCGTGCATGAGATTCGCAGGTGTCACGTAGGCGGTCGATCATTTCGACGGCGGTGTTCATGGCGGTGTCAAAGCCTATCGTATTGTCCGTGGATGTGATGTCGTTATCAATGGTGCCGGGCAGACCGATGCAAGGGAT
>JAZSOK010000060.1:0-31258 GCA_045536865.1 Eubacteriales bacterium | reverse complement strand
GGCACCGTCGATATCGGCGTGCGCGTCGAGGTGCGTAACGAGGTCATGGAAACCGTCAACCGCGTGCTTTACGAATCAAAACTCATCGGCTACCCCCACCCCTTTAAGAATAAGGTGCGTACCTTCTGCCAAAATCCGGGCGGCTTTGTCAGTCAGGAAAACTATGATAACGACTTGGCGGTGGTGAACGGCCACTCCTATAAGGAATTGAAGTCGAACAATACCAATTTGGCAATTCTTTGCTCCCATAACTTCAATCAACCCTTTAATCAACCCATTGCCTACGCGCAAAAGGTCGGCGAACTCACCAACATGTTGGGCGCGGGACATATCCTCGTCCAGCGTTACGGCGATATTTTGGACGGTAAGCGCACGTGGCCGAAGGAACTGTCGCAATCAAACGTCCGTCCCACGTTGCCCGATGCCGTGGCAGGCGATATTACCGCCGCCATGCCCTATCGCGCCATGCTCAATATCATCAACTTCATTCAGGCGGTCGACCACGTCGTGCCGGGCTTTGCTTCAAGCGAAACGCTTCTGTATTCGCCCGAACTTAAATTTTACAGTAACAGAATTAAGATGGATGAAGATCTGCATACCAGTATCGCGGGTCTGTACTGCCTCGGGGATTCAAGCGGTTGGACGAGAGGCTTGATGATGGCGTCCGTCATGGGTGTGCTCATGGCGCGCAAACTTGTCAAAGAGGACGAGAGCGCCCTCTAAAAGGGAAGGCGTGCCTTTCCTAAAAGGCGTGCCTATCTTAAAATCATATCAACAAAGCCGAGGGGCAGGTCGTTTGACCTGCCCCTCGGCTCTTTTTTTCAATGCCGAAGGCAATTCATGCACTGATGGTGCAATTCATGACGTTAGCCAATTCATGCCCGCAGTGCAATTCATTGCGTAGTGTCCTTACAGGCACGACGCTACTTTTGATAAGTCCTCTTTACAAGTAGCGCAAAACATGATATACTATAAGTAGATGTATGCCACCCAAAAACGGGCGGCAGAACGGAGAATTACTTTTATGAAAAACGAAAGAAAAAGACGGCTGGCGTGCCTTTTGCTTTTGGTGTTGATTTTTCTGACACTCGCCTTTATTTTCGGCAATTCCATTGCCTCGCGTGAGGCATCGGGCGCCGCCAGTGATACGGTAAACGATTGGATAGGCACCTTCATGGTCTTTTTGACGGGGCGGGAGGACACGGCACTTGAAAACTTTCTTGTGACCTATTCGCGCAAAATCGCGCACTTTTTGGAGTTTGCCACACTCGGCACGGAGGTGCTTTTGCTCCTTTACTTTGCAAGGATGACCGATCGTGCACACGTCCTCTCGGGCGCGTTGTTTGCCTTTTTTGTGGCGTCGGCGGACGAGGGCATTCAAATCTTGTCGGGGCGCGGTGCCATGGTGTCCGACGTTTGGCTTGACGTATCAGGATACATAAGCGCCTATGCTTTGGGCATGCTTGTTTTGTACCTTATCAAGCGAAAAAAAGGGCGCACCAACCCCGTAGCCCCCGCGCCCGATAAAGAAGATACACCCACTCCCGTGTCCGAAGGCGAGAGGGTATAACGCCCGTTTGTTTATATACCCCACGCTCGGCACGCGTGCGCGCCACGGGGTATAACGCCCGTTTCGCTTTCGGGCGTTTGTACGCTTATATATTCTAAAATCCGTTCAGGCATTTTTGTGAAAGGAAGCACGCCCCGTGCAGAAAACGAACACTTTTTCAAAAAAACTGCGAAGGGCAGGGGGATTTTTTCGCCGCTTGCCGCTTTTTTCGCGCATCGTGTTTATCCTGACCGCTGTGTCTATGTTGACGCATGTTCTTTTTTATATCAGTGCCCCCTTTGCCGATTTTTATAACCGAACGGTGTCGGTTTTTGCGCGCGGCACGCTTGCCCTTTTGAGTGGCTTGCTCCCCTTTTCCATCGCCGAGGTGTTTATCGCCCTTTTACTGCCCCTGACCGTTTTTTTACTGATAGTCGCCTATCGCTTGGAAGGTCGGGAGGCCATCGTGCGTTATACGTCCATCGTCCTTGCCGCCATGCTTTTGCTTTACAATACCTTCGTCATTTCCTTTGCGGCAGGCTACCGCACGCCGCCCCTGCAAGAAAAACTCGCGCAGGCGGGGGTGGCGGAAAAAGCCGACGTGGGCGAGGAGGAGAGCCTTGCCGCCCTTTACAAAACGGCGCGCTTTTTGACGGCAGAACTCGTGGCGCTTGTGCCCGAGATACACTACGATGCCTACGGCGCGTCCATTTCGCCCCTGTCCTTTGAAAGCGCCGCCGACGCAATACAGAAAAGTTATGCGCGCCTGTACCGTGATACGGGTATCGGCACGCCCTCCCTTGGACGGGCAAAGCCCGTTGCCCTGAGCGCGCTCATGGCGTATACGAACATTCTCGGTGTCTACACCTTTTTTACGGGTGAGGCAAACGTGAACGTGCATTTTACCGATTTTAATACCGTCTACACCGCGGCGCACGAGATGGCGCACCAACGCGGCTTTGCACGGGAGGATGAGGCGAATTTCATGGCGTTCCTCGCCTGCTACCATTCGGGGAATGCGTATCTTCGCTATGCGGGGTGTTGGGAACTTTTGCGCTACGTGCTTTCCGATTTGTCACGGGCGAGTTCTGTCCATTACGAGGATATCTGTGACAGAATTCCCGACGAGGTTTGGGGGGACCAGGCGCGCTACAATGCGTTGTTTGCCCCCTATCGGGAGACCGCTATATCAAAGGTGAGCCACGCCGTGAACGATACCTATTTGAAGGTGCAGGGAACGGGCGGCGCCGTCAGTTACGGGGGCGTTGTCAAACTTGCCGTCTCATACGTTGAAAAAATGCTTGCAACGGGCGAAAAAACGCTATCGGCAGACTAACTGACACCGAATGCGCCGCCCTTGCGTATACTGTACTATACGCCCTTTTCTCTTTTTGCATGAAAACTGAAAATATTTTTGAAAGACACCTTTTCTTTTGGAAGAAAATATGGTATAATGATAATTAGTATTCTTGTTTTTTGTGTTGCGCCTTGCGCCGTACCCACGCCACGGCAATGCGGGCGCGGTATATAACGGGGGCTTTTTGCTTTCCCGTCACATGAGAGGGAGATGCTCCTCTATACGAGGACGCGTAAGATGAAGATATGAATCAAATTGTCATCAATGGCGGTATTCCTCTGCGCGGCACCGTTGAGGTTAGCGGTTGTAAAAACGCGGCGTTGCCCGTACTGTTTGCAACCGTACTGACTGCCGATGTGTGCGTTCTCGGAAACATTCCCGCCATCAGCGATGTTCTTCTTACATTTGATATTTTGCGCGCCATGGGTGTACGGATCGAGCAGTTCGGCCCCACCACCTACCAGATCGATGCGCGCGACGCCACGTGGGGGCAGTCTCCGAATGAACTTGTCCGTTGTATGCGCGCCTCGACCTACGTCATCGGCGCGGAACTTGGCAGATTTTGCCGCGCGGCGGTCGGCACGCCGGGCGGTTGTGACTTTGGCGACCGTCCCATTGACCAACATATCAAGGCGTTTCGCGCCCTCGGCGCGGAGGTGTCTACCGAAGACGGCCGCGTGACGGCATCGGCAGACGCCCTGCACGGCGCATCCGTTTATTTTGACGTGGTGTCGGTCGGCGCAACAGTCAACGCCATCATGGCATCGGTCATGGCGGAGGGCATGACGGTTCTCGAAAACGCCGCGCACGAGCCGCATATCGTTGACCTTGCCAACTTCTTGAATGCCTGCGGTGCGCGCATTAGCGGCGCGGGTACGGACGTCATCAAAATTCGCGGCGTGCCTGCTCTGCACGGCTGTGCTTATGAAATTATCCCCGACATGATCGAGGCGGGTACATATATGATTGCCGCCGCCGTCACGGGCGGAAAAATGGAGATCACAAACGTCATCCCCAAGCACTTGGAGTCCATCACTGCCAAGTTGCAGGAGGTCGGCGTTTCGGTGGAGGAGGGCGATGAGTCCGTCACGGTGACCGCCGCCAACAATATGCACGGCATCCACGTCAAAACCATGCCGTACCCCGGCTTTCCAACGGATATGCATCCGCAAATCAGCGTGCTTCTTTGCCTTTGCGACGGTGTCAGTACCGTCACGGAGAACGTGTGGGAAAACCGCTTCCGCTATACGGAGCAGTTGCGCGCCATGGGCGCGAGTGTGACCATCGACGGGCGCACGGCGACCATTCAAGGGGGCAATCGCCTGTTGCCTGCACGGGTTTCTGCCGTCGATTTGCGCGCAGGCGCCGCCATGATTTTAGCAGGGCTTGCGGCGCGCGGAAAAACCGTCGTCGGCAACGTCCACTTTATCGAAAGAGGCTATGATAATATCGTCGGCAAACTTCGCGCGCTCGGCGCGGATATTGAAATGATATAAAAGATATTCAAACGGTATCTACCTATCAAAAAAGCCGTGGCTCGGTAATTTCGAGCCACGGCTTTTTTATAATAATCTTGCTCCCGTTTTTCGCAACGTAAAATGAAATAAATCCCCTCACGCCCGCAGGCATTTCACTCGCCGAAGGCGAATTTCACGCACGAAGTGCATTTCACAAATCCCGAAAGGGATTTATTTCGTTGCGTATTGCCCTTATGGGCACTACGCATTAGCGGCGTCGATTGGCACTATGGCGCTTTTTCTTGCGGCTTTTGGGGCGTGAGCCACCCATCGCGCCGCCAAGGGATGAAATACCGATGATGGCAACGTACAGACCAAGGGCAAAAAGCGGCGAGGATGTCAACATATCGCTATGCAGGATGAGCGATACGAGCGTCAATAAAAGTGCGACAAGAGTACCCTCGGCCATCCCCGTCAACGCCCCTTGACGGCCGCGCATTTTGCCCGAGGTAAAGCCCGAGATAAAGGTACTGAGGCATAGGGCGATATACGCGAAGGGGGCGATTTGCCGTGTGGGATCGGCGTTTTGGTAGGCAATCATCGTCAAGACGATGAGTGTCGAGAGGGCAAACAGGGCAAAAGAAACGATGCCTGCAAAAAGGCAAGATAGAAAACGGTGTTGCGTAACACCCGCAAAGCGGACGGATGCGGTTGACGGTTTGTTCATGGTGATGTCTCCTTTACGGTAACTTGGTACAGTATATGCGTGCCCCACCACCAATAGACCGCCGCATGCGTAAGTTTTCAAAAAAGAAAAAGGCCGTGACGGACGTTTTGCGCGTCCTTTGCGACCTTTTTTCGTGCGTAACAGAAAAGGGAAAAGCGGATAATGCCGCGTACCCTTTGCGCCAGAGATTAGTCTTTTGCGTTTTGTGCGGCGCGCTTGTCGCTTGCCTTGACGTCAACCGTGTGGATGGCAGTCTTTAAGAAACGCACCTTCGTTTTGTCCTTGCTTGTGACAACGGTGATGGTCTCTTCACGAATACTGACGATCTCGCCGATCAAGCCGCACTTCAACGTGACCTCATCGCCAACTTCAAGCGCGTCCATCATCTGATTGATTTGCTTCTGTTGCTTTTTGCTGCTGCGCCAGTTGAAGAAAATGAAAGCACCGAGAATGACGATCATGGCAATGGTCATAAGACCGCCGCCTCCACCTGCGGGTGCCGCTTCAAGGAAAAAGAAATTCTCCACTGTGAATACCTCCTGTTTTTTTCTTGGCCGTATCGAAAGGGCGCGAAACGGGGGGAAGACCTGTGCCGTTTCGCGTTTTTATTCTTACGTACGGTCGCCGTTTTTAGTCAATGGTACGGACGATGTAGGGGGCGTACTCTGCACGCTCTGCTTCCTCGCGTGCAACCTCCTCGGCGCGCGCGGCAGCCTCGGCTTCACGCTCTGCACGGCGGCGCTCCTCATCCAAAATGGCGCGGATGGAGAGGCTTAACTCTCTCTTCTCCTCGTCAATTTTGGTCAACTTGACCTGTACCTGATCACCGATGTTGAGAACCTCGGCAGGGGTAGCGATCTTTTCAAGGGCGATTTGGGACACGTGGATCAAGCCGTCAACACCCTCTGCAACCTCGGCGAAAGCACCGAAGGGAAGAAGACTGACGATCTTGGCATCCAAAATATCACCGACCTGATGCTGCTTTGCAAACTGCAACCACGTATCGTTTTCCTCGCACTTGTAGCCGAGGGAAATGCGCTTACTTTCTTTGTCGAATTCCTTAATGTAAACGTCCAGTTCCTGACCGACGGAAACGACCATCGAGGGATGACGGATGGGACGGAAGGAAAGTTCGTCCTTATGCACCATGCCGTCCACGCCGCCGAGATCGACGAATGCGCCGTAGGAGGTCATGTTCTTGACGGTACCTGTAAAGTGTTGACCGACTTCAAGGTTTGCAAAGAATTCTTCTTCCTTTGCCTTTCTTTCCTCTGTACGGA
This sequence comes from Eubacteriales bacterium, assembly GCA_045536865.1. GTDB lineage: Bacteria > Bacillota > Clostridia > Oscillospirales > CAG-272 > UBA1740. The sequence continues at coordinate 24,888 of JAZSOK010000060.1, read as the reverse complement.
CGACACGGATGGATGCCAGTGCCCGCTTGCGCGACTCGTCCATATCGATCAAACGGACGCGTTGCGTCGTGCCGACGAGGGTGGTGAGGTCTGCATTTTTGGGAAGACCGCTATGCGATGCGGGGACGAAGACACGACTGCCTTCGATGGAAACGAGAAGACCGCCCTTCACAACCTCTTTGACGGTGCCTTCGATGATGTCGCCCTTTGCATAAAGATCTTTCAGTTTGATCCAGTTTTTGTCGGCATCCACTCTTTTCTTGGAGAGTTGTGCCACACCGTTGTTGTCGTCAACGCGAATGACGAAGGCCGTTACCTGATCGCCTACTTTGAACATCTCGGCGAGTTTGGCGGTGGGATCATCGGTGATCTGATCACGAACGATGGTGCCCGTTACCTTGGCGCCAAGGTCAAGTTGAATCTCATTGTGTGAGACTGCCATGACAGTACCGGTAACCGTTTCTCCTGTATGTAAAGATTTGAATGACTCTTCCAACATTTGCGCGAAGTCTTGGGTTTCGTTGCTCATTTTTTTATATACCTCCAATATTATCCCGCCCGGTGTGGAAGCACCTGCGGTAATTCCAAGTTTAGAAACGCCCTGAAAGTCGGATACGCACAGTTCATCCGCATTTTCTATCCATACCGTCCGCTTGCATGCCGATTGGCAGAGACGGTAGAGTTGATGCGTATTGGAACTGTTCTTGCCTCCAATGACTATCATGGCGTCGGAGCGGCTCGCAAGCGAGACGGCCTCCGTTTGGCGATTTTCAGTCACGCTACATATTGTACCAAAAAAAATCGCGTTTGTATATAGGTTTTCAAGAAATTTTCTACATTTTTTCAATTCCGTCAAACTTTGTGTGGTCTGCGCCGCCAAAATGACGGTTTTTTGGTCGAAATCACCATTTTTTACGAGGTCTTTCAACTCGTCAAGGCAGGAAAAGACGTGACCTTCACCGTGAACGTAACTCATGATGCCGATGACCTCGGGGTGGTCGGGACTGCCGAGGAGCAGAAAAACGGTGTTTTCGTTCGTCTCCGTGTCGGCAATGCGGTGAATGCGCTTGACGAAGGGGCAGGTCATGTCCACGATATGCAGACTGTCGTCCTCTGCCTCAAATTGACGGAGGAGGGTTTCTTCCTCTTTCGGAATGCCGTGCGTGCGGATGGTGAGTATGCGAGGGTGTCCTCGGTCGTTTTTGGCAATGGATATTGCCTCGTCCATATCAATGGCGCGCACGCCCGCGTCAAGGAGTGAGGCGGTGTAGGTCGGGTTATGAATGAGAACGCCCAAGGTGTAAATGCGCGCATTGCCGTTCTTTTCCTCGGCCAAAAGACGTGCCACCTCGTCGGTGGCACGCTTGACACCAAAGCAAAAGCCGGCGTTTTTTGCCAACTCAATGATCATTTTTTATCTCCTGCGGGGGTATCGGATGGGGTGTGCGGATTATTTTTGTCGGGCGTTACGCTTTTTTCAAAGCCGCCCAAACGGCAAATTTCGTCAAAGGTACGTCCCGTCGCCACGGCAAATTCGTGACTGCCGCCCGAAGAAAAGCCAAGGTCGTCAGGTAAAAGCGGCTTGCCGACGATGACGTCTATGCGGCGAAAAAGACGGTAACGGTTGTTTTTCATTTTAATGCAGACGGGGAGCATGGGCGCACCTGCATGAAAGGCAATCATGCCCGCACCGTTTTTGATACGGGTGTCGGCAGGATTTTTGCCTTGACAACGTGTGCCTTGGGGGAAGATTAGGACCATTTGCTCACCGACCTCGGCACACTCGTCCTCTTTTTTTGATGCCATGGCAATGGCGTGGCGCATGGCGCCCACGTCACCGTGGCGGTCAAGCGGATACGCGCCAAAGGCGCGGATGACCGAGCGAAGGACGGGAATGCGGAACAGTTCTTTTTTGGCAAGAAAGGTCAGTTGACGGGGGAATGCCGCCGCAATGGATACGGGGTCTGTCAAACTGACGTGGTTGGCGCACACAACGACGCCGCCCGTCTTCGGAATGTTTTCTTTGCCCGTAATATGCACGCGAAGAAACAGGCGCACGATGCCCGCAAGCAAGCGATGCATACGCATGTAAAAACTTTTCTTGCTTTTCTTTTTTTTCTTTTGGTCTTTTTCGTTGGTTATCTCTTTTGCGACCTCTTTTGACATTAGTGCGACTCCTTTTTTGCCGTGCATTTGTCAATGATGGCGAGCGCTGCATCAACCGTTTCCTCCGCGGTCAACTCGGAATTGTCAAGGAAAACGGCGTCGGGTGCGGGAACGGCGGGGGCGATGGCGCGGTTTTTGTCCTGCTCATCGCGGATCTTCATGTCGGCAAGGACGTCTTCTACCGTTGTGCTTATGCCCTTCGCCGTCAGTTCGATGGCACGGCGGCGTGCGCGCGCCTCGGGGGAGGCGGACAGGAAAATCTTTACGTCGGCACGGGGGAAAATGACCGTGCCGATATCGCGCCCGTCCATGACGACGGATTGGCGGCGCGCCATATCCCTCTGGGTGTCGAGCAAAAACGTCCGCACGGCAGGAATGGCGGAAACGGCAGAGGCGTACATGGACATTTCGGGCGTGCGAATGGTGTCGCCAACGTCACGTCCGCAAAGCAAAATATGCTGTTCACCCTCAATAAATGTCATGTCCAAGGTCAATTCGGGCAGGACGGCGGCAACGGCAACGGCGTCACGGGGGTCGATCCCTTTTTCTTTGACGAACAAACCGACCGTGCGGTAAAGTGCGCCCGTGTCTACGTAAACGATGTTCAGTTTTTTGGCAACCGCGCGCGCAAGACTGCTTTTGCCTGCGCCGCTCGGTCCGTCAATGGCAATAATCATAATTCATACGTCCTTTTCATTGTGAGTTTTTGTCGTCAAGGTAGGAAACAATGCCCTTTGCCGCCAAATAGGCGGTCGAAAAAGCGATTTGCAAATTGTAGCCGCCCGTGTAGGCGTCTACGTCCAAAACTTCTCCCGCAAAAAATAGGCCCTCCGCTTTTTTGGACATCATGGTTTTGGGAGATACCTCGCGCACGTCAATGCCGCCCGAGGTGATGACCGCCTCTTCAATTTGGCGCGTGCGTAGGAGGGGAATGGTGAAATTCTTTAACGCGTGGCGGATGGCACGCCGTTCCTCGCGCGTGAGGACGTTTGCCTTCTTTTCGGCATCCACGCCTGCCAAGGTGAGCAGCGGGGGAATGACGCGCGACGGCAGAAGGTCCGCCATTGCGTTTTGCAAGGTGCGGTTGGCATACTTACCAAAATCGGAGAGGAGGCGCGCGTCGAGCGTTTTTTCGTCAAGCGCGGGCTTCCAGTCAATAACGGCGTCAAGGGCGGAAATGTCCATGTCGCGCAAATGCGCGGAGGCGCTCAACACCACGGGACCACTGATGCCGAAATGCGTGAAAAGAAGTTCGCCGAAATCTTTATATACCACGCGGCCGCTTGCGCGCTCCTTCACCGAAAACGACACGTTTTTCGGCGCAACCCCCTGCATGTCAGGGCAAAGGGGCGACGCGCTTTCCAAGGGTACGAGCGAGGGGACGAGCGGTGTAACGGTATGCCCAAGGACGGTGGCAAAGGCGTAGCCCGAGCCGTCCGAGCCCGTTAAGGGGTAGGATTTGCCGCCGCTTGCCAAAAGAACGGCATCGAAATCATAGGAAACGCCGCCTGCCGTCAAGGAAAAGGCGGCACCGTCGGCATCACACCTTTTTTCTATGCGCGTGACCTTTGCATGCGCAAGGTGAGCGGTGCGTATGGCTCGGCGAAGGGCGTTAACGACATCGGAAGAACGGTCGGAGACGGGAAAGACGCGTCTGCCGCGTTCGGTTTTCAGGGGAACGCCAAGTCCTTCAAAAAACTCCATCACCCACGCGGGCGGACAGGCGTTTATGGCACTGTACAAAAAGCGCGGATTGCGCGGCACCTCTCGGAGAAATTCCTCGGGGGTGCAGTTGTTTGTCAGATTGCAACGCCCTTTCCCCGTGATGCGTAATTTTTTTCCCGTTTCGCTTTGATGCTCAAAGAGGGTGACGTCAACGTGTTCGAGAAGGAGAAGCGCGGTGGCGAGCATGCCCGATGCGCCGCCACCGATGACGGCAACTCGTTTTAGGTTAGCGTTTGGCATAGACATCGTATTCATCCCAAACATGCTCCAAGCGGTCAAAGCGCGCGCGCACCTCTTTTTCACTGCGACGGGTGACGTCCACCAACATGGCGTTGATGACACTGAGCGGTGCCGCCAGCGAATCGACGAAGGACGCCATGTCACTTTGCGCCGTCAGGACGTGGGTGGCAGGCCCTGCAATGGGGGCGGTGGCACTGTCGGTCAAGGCAATGACCGTCGTTCCTTGGTTGCTTGCATATTTGACGGCGTTGATAATTTTTGTCGAATAGCGAGGGAAACTGATGGCAATCATCACGTCGTCCGCGCCGATGTCGAGAATTTGCTCAAAAACCTCACTGCTACTGGTGGGGGTGACGAGTTTGACGTTGTCAAAAATAAGCGACAGGTTGAAATGCAAAAAGGAGGCAAGCGCGGCGGAGGAACGCACACCGATGATATACACGTAGCGCGCGCCGAGGAGCGCATCCACGGAGGCGGCGAATGCCGCGCGGTCAATATGCTCCAAGGTGTATTTGATTTTATCAACGTCCGCGTTCATGACGTTGTCAAGCACCTCTTTGTCGCCAATGCGTAGATTTGTCACCTCAATGCGTTGGTTTGGTGTCAGGCGCACGCGCACAAGTTCCTGCACCGCGCGTTGAAAGGCAGGGTAGCCGTCAAAGCCGAGTTCGATGGCAAAGCGCACCACCGTTGACTCCGACACGCCAACCAGTTCACCGAGTTTGGCGGCGGTCATGTACGCCGCCTTCTCGCAACTTTCCAAAACGGCGGATGCAATTCTTTTTTGGCATTTTGAAAAAGAGGAATATTTTTCGTTGATGAGTGAAGAAATATCTTGTGTCATGGTATGGCACTCTTTCCGGCAAATTTGCCTTCGTATATTTGCATACAAAAAATATTATAGCACAAGTCTTCCTTTTTTGCAAGCCGTAACGAAAAGTTTTTCACGACGGGCGTTGTCATTGACGGGTGCTCTTTATGCAAAAAAGGAGGTTTTTGCATAAAAAGAGCGCAAGTGGGAGAAAAACTCTTGATTTTCGAGCAAAAATATGGTAAAATACAAGTAGCGGAGATGCCTTGTTATGGTAAGGCACCGTCAGGAGGTGTTCTCATGGAAAATTCTTACGAAGGACAATACAGTATCGCCCTCAAAGATATTATTGCAGAGTTTGGGTTGAAGGTGCTTGCCTTGCCCGAGGATAGGGAAGTGCTTATTTCTTGCACCCGTATCAACAGACCCGGCTTGCAGTTCGTTGGATTTTACGACCACTTTGAGGCCGCACGCTTGCAGATCATCGGTAAGGTCGAATATCTTTATTTGCAACAACTTGATAAAGACGAGCGCTCGAAGCACCTAAGAAAGTTTATTGAGGCAAAGCCCGTCGGCGTGATTATTACAAGCGATTTGGATGCGGGCGAGGAAGCGGTGAACTTGGCAAAGGAATACGGCGTGCCCCTGCTCGTCACAAAGGAGCGCACGAGTGAGTTCATGGCGGCCTTGATTGCCTTCCTTAATTTGAAACTCGCACCCCGTATCACGCGCCACGGCGTTTTGGTCGAGGTGTACGGTGAGGGACTTCTTTTGCTCGGTGACAGCGGCGTCGGTAAAAGTGAAACGGCTATCGAACTCGTCAAGCGCGGCCACCGTCTGATTGCCGACGACGCCGTGGAAATCAAGCGCGTGTCTGCCAAGGCGTTGGTTGGTGAGGCACCCGAGATGATTCGCCACTACGTTGAATTGCGCGGTATCGGCATCGTTGACGTGCGCCGCCTGTTCGGTATGGGCGCGGTCAAACTTTCCGAAAAAATCGACCTCGTCATCAATTTGGAGCCGTGGGTACAGGGAAAGATGTACGACCGACTGGGGCTTGATACGCAGGTGACGGAGATCCTCGGCATCGACGTTCCGTCCATGACCATTCCTGTGCGACCGGGCAGAAACTTGGCTATCATTTTGGAAATTGCCGCCATGAACAACCGTCAGAAGAAGATGGGCTTCAACACGGCGGAGGAATTTAATAAACGCCTTATGGAGCAGATGGGCTTGCCGATGTAAGCGCATCTTGAAATGACGTAAGCACATATTAAAATATGAGGGAACGGAAGACGGCATCCCCGTGATGCTCTCGTCCGTTCCTTTTTTTGCGTGTTTTTTTTACGCACCCCCCTTTTTTTATAAAAGAAAAAGGAATTGTCATATTTTTGCCGCCACTCCCATAAATATGTAACAAAAAAATGCAGGGAGGGGACCTTATGGACAACAACTTCGGTGAGGTAAGAGCAAGAAAATATAATGCGAAAGAGACGGTGTTTTGCGAGAGTGTGGGCGAATATACGTTGCCCGATTACTTGCCTGAAATACGCAAACTTTTACGTATTGAAACGCGCCTTTTGAAAACGGGGCAGTACGTTGGCAATCACAAGGCGGAATTTACGGGTATGACCGTGCATACGGTGATTTACAGTGACGAGGAGGGGCATCTATGCTCGGCGGTACTGAACGGCGATTACCGTTACGCCGTGCCCCTGACCGATGAAGAGGAGGTCGAGGCACTGACCGAAAGCCGCGTTGAGCGCGTCGTGCATCGCCTGAGCGGCCCGCGCCGCATCGGTATCCGTACGGGCATTTCCTCGGTGGTCAGTCTGTTTCCCGAAACGTCGATTGCCGCGCCCGATCTATCGGATGCGGACGCGCCGTTTGAATACTTATACGGCAAAGAGCGCGTGAGTGACGTTTGCCGCGTGCAGTTGGAGAATATCGAACTTGACGATCGCTATCGATTGGAGGGGCTTCATGCCGATGAGGTGCGCTCCGTCTCTGCCGATGCTTCTGTCTTCGTGCGTGAAACAAGACCGCAGGCAGAGGGCTTTCATTGCAGCGGCGAGGTGTGGGTGAAGGTGCTTTACGTTACCCAAAACGGTGATCTGGAACTCCCCGACGTCCTTTGGCGCAAAATCCCCTTTGACGTGCTTTTGCCCGACGGCGCAGGGGCGGAAAATTGCCTTTTGCACGGCACCTGCACGGCACTGGACGTGGCGGCGGAGGATGACGGCCTTGGCGGAGCAGAACTGATCATCCGTCTGCAAATGGAACTGGAAGGGGCACTTTATATCAATAGAGAACTTTCGTACGTCAAGGATATGTATTGCCAAACGGCAGACGTTACCAAAAACGAACGGTGCCTGTCGCTTTCCTGTTGCCACGGCCTTCTTTTCCAAAACTTTACCGTCAGTGGCGCGGTAGCCCTTGAAGAGCCTTTGCTCGGTGCGCGCGCGGTGGATGCAACGGTCACGCCCGAGGGCATGACGGCAGAACGCGTGGGCGATAAGATCAAAATAACGGGCGAGTGCCGCGCCGACGTCATTTTACGCACCTCGTCGGGCGGCGAGGACGCGCCGCAGTACGAGCGTACGGAATTTACCTTCCCCGTAAAAATGGAGTTTGATTTGAAAACCATCCCGCCCGAGGGAACGGAACTTTCCTTCGCCTGCACCTATCTCGGCGGTCAGTTGCGCGCAGACGGTCAGGGCTTACGCATTGACGGTGATATGGCGGTGTCGGTTTCACTGATGGAGGCAAAGAGCGTCGTCACGGTCGAGGGTGCAAGCGTTTTGCCCGACAGTGCGCGTGAAGAACAAAAAGGCCTGCTTATCGTCACTTATCCCGACGAGGGCGAAACGCTTTGGAGCGTTGCCAAGCGTTACCGTGCGGACCTTTCGCGTCTGGCTTTACGCAACCATATCCCCGCGCGCTTTTTGGAGGAGCCCGATGCACAGGGAAGTATCGACGGGATGAATTGCCTCTTGATAGGATAGGTCCTTTGATTTTTCTTCGCTATATTTGCAGTTTCATATGAAAAAACGCCCATGGCGCATTTTGCACCATGGGCATCTTTTTTATAAAAAACGGGATGCTTTTTGACGTGCTTTTCTTGACATTTTATATTGTTTTGTGGTATACTTATATACTAAGCAAAAATACCGAAGGCATGCCCTTTGGAGAACGGAGGCAACGATGGACGAATTCCATAAGGATGAGCAGTGGGACAAGCCCGACCTTCGTCGCCGCCGTGAGGAGGCAGACGAATTTTGGGACCTATCCCGTCTTTTGCCCAAAAAGAAGAAAAGGGAAGCGCCACCACCGTCAAGGGTGGTCGAGTTCGTTCCAAAGAGCGTTGAATTTCGCCGTGATGAAGCCGAGCGCACGCAAAAGCCGAGTGAGGCGGAGGGGGCGTCCGCCCGCGGTACGCCGTTTCCTTTTTCGTACAGAGGGGAGACGGGTGCGCCGCAATCAACGGAAACGTACCACCCCGAAGGCCATGCGCTCATCACCTCCGTCACCGTTGAAAAATGGGACACGGGCGTGAGTTTTTACCGCTCCTTTCGCACGGAGGCAGAGCGCCTTTACAACGTCAAGGGTGAGCCGAATTTGCCGTACGTTCCCTTTTTTTCCTACGTTCCGCAGTATTCACAACTCACAGAGGCGCAACTTGCCTATTATCTTTCCTGGCGAGAGGGCTTTCGATGCGGGGTGTACGGCAAAATAGACGAGGCGTACTTTCGCCTGTACGTCTACGAGATTTTTAATTTGTACGATTGTATGCCGCGAGAGGAGGGCCTCACCGCGCTTTGCCGCCTGTGGCGTGAGTATCGGCAAAGTTTGCCGCACGTGGACCGCTACATGGCGCAATGGGTGATAGACTACTGCCTCCTTTACCGTTTGCCCTGCCCGATGCAGGAGTTGCAAGGCTTTTTTGACGCCATTTTTACATTGACGGATTTTCCCGAGTTTTATCTTTCCGAGGGGGCGCAACTTTCGCCCGTCGGCGTGCAAACGCTTTTGTCGGCCTTTTCGGATTACCGTTGGCAAAATCGCCCTGCCTGCAAGGGGCACGAGGCGCTTTTTGAGCGGCACATCGGTGGGGCGCTACGCGAGGTTTTTCGGTATTTGTATCACGAGAGTTCTGCCTTTTCTGCGTCGCGCACGGAAAAAAAGGTGTTCAATGCGTTTAGCGGCTCCGTGTCGGCGCACAATATCCGCGCGAGATTAACCGTGCATTACCACCCCTTTTCCTCGGCGGTCAATATGAAAAACGCGGTGACAAACGCCGTCAAGTATACGGAAAACCGTATCCGCGCATGCCTGTCGGTACGCAACCGCTTGCGCGTGGAGTTTGCACACGCCTCACTCGGTGAGCGCCTGACCGCCCTGATTGACGAGTATTGCGATAGGTGTCTTTTCCCCGAATGCAGAACGCATGATAGGCGTATCGAAGAAAAGAAGCCTGCCTATGAGCGCCTCTACGATGCGCCAAAGGAAGAATTTTCCTTTGCAAACGCCGAGAAAATAGAAACGAGTTCTTGGGTGACGACGCGCCGTTTGACGGAGGACTTCGAGGACGAGGTGACGGGGGCACAACCCTTTGCCGTACCCACTTTACAAACGGCGGACACGGAAAAATCAGCGTTGCCGAATGAGCATGTCGCTTACCGCGAAGAAACGCCTTTGCAAAACGAGGGCACGCAAACGCCGAGCGAAGGGGCGATTTCGGGGGTGTCTTACCGCTATTTGCAGGCGTTTTTGGAGGGCGGCGCGCGTGCGGCTCTCCTCGCCATTGCCGAGGACGGCGTGACGGTTGACTTTTGTGTGGAGGAAATCAATTTGGCGTTCTCTATCCTTTACGGAGATGTCCTCTTTATCCCCGAGGACGATGGGTACGCCTTGATAGAAGATTATTTAACGGAGGTTCGGGAATGGATACGAACGATAAGCGAGTGCGCGTCCCCAAGCGCATATTAAATACACTGCTCACGTCACTGTCGGCGGGCGTTGTGCCGCGTAGCGGCGCGCCGTATATCGCCATCGGGCGACAGGCGGAAATAGGCGCTTTTATGGAAAGCCTTGATTTTGTGGCGGAGGGCGGTGCCGCCGTGCGCTTCCTCATCGGCCGCTACGGAAGCGGCAAAAGTTTTTTGACGCAACTCGTGCGCGGCTATGCCCTTGAACGCGATTTTTTGACGGCGGATGCGGACCTTTCGCCCGAACGGCGCCTGTGCGGAAGTAATCGCACGGGGCTTGCAACCTATCGGGAACTGATTAAAAATCTTGCCTGCCGTACCGCGCCCGAGGGCGGTGCGTTGCCAATCGTTTTGTCGCGCTTTCTTGACACCTTGCGTAAAAAACTTGCAAGCGAGGGTGTCATGCCCGAGGATGAAAACTATTCGCTTCTTTTGCGAAAAGAGGTCTATGCCGCCATCAGCGGTCTTGAAGCATGTGTCGGCGGATTTGATTTTGCATCGGTACTCGGTGGCTATTTTACCGCCGTCATTGAAGATGACGACGAGAAAAAACTGGCATGCCTACGCTATCTTCGCGGTGAGTACGCAACGAAAACAGAGGCGCGGAGTGCCATGAGAATTCCCGTCACAACGGTGATAGACGACGATAACTGGTACGATATGCTCAAATTGTGGGCGGCGCTCTCCGTGCGCCTCGGCTATCGCGGACTTGCGGTGTTCGTTGACGAATGTGTCAATCTGTATAAGATTGCCAACCGCCTTTCGCGTGAGGCAAACTATGAAAAGTTGCTTTCCATCTTCAACGATGCTTTGCAGGGGCGCGCATCCTATCTCGGCGTGTTTTTCTGCGGTACACCGCAGTTTCTTGAAGACACACGGCGCGGACTTTTCAGTTATGAAGCGCTCAAAAGCCGCCTGTCCGACACGCACTTCAATCAATTGGGATATGTAAACTATTCTTCACCCGTCATTCGCTTACGCACCCTCTCGAACAATGAACTTTTGGCATTGCTCGTGCGCTTGACTTCGCTTTACGCGGAAAAAACGGGCAAGCCCGAGGCGGTCACGTCCGCGCAGATGATGGAGTTCCTTTCCTTCTCTATGGCACGGGCGGGTACTGCCGAAATGATGACGCCGCGCGAACTGATACGCGATTACCTCGGACTTTTGGGTATCCTTACCGAGCATCCCGAGGCAACGTTTGAGACCTTACTGCAAACGGAGGGTGGCATGCTAAACGAAGCCCCCGAGGCAGTGATGACAGAAGAAAAGCCAAGTGAGGCAGGGGGCAAAAACGATTTCACACTTGCGGACTTGGATTTTTGAGTTGCTGAAAAAAGTTTTATGAACACGGAAAGGTAGAGGCATGACAGAGGCAGAACGCGTGTTTTCGCGCTTTTCACCCTTTATTCGTGAATATATTTACCGTCACGGATGGCAGTCCTTGCGCCCTGTGCAAGTTGAGGCCGCCAAAGCGATTTTTCATACCGATGACAACCTGCTTTTGTCGTCGGGGACGGCGTCTGGAAAGACGGAGGCCGTCTTTTTTCCCATGTTGACGGAACTTGCGGAGATGACGGACGACGCGGGCGCACCGCCCGAGGGGGCGTTCATTTTATATATTGCCCCCCTCAAAAGTCTGATAAACGACCAGTATCTGCGCCTTTCAGAACTACTTTTGGATACGGGCATTCCCGTCTACCGTTGGCACGGTGACGTGGGTGCTTCGCAGAAAAAGGAATTTTTGACAAATCCGCGCGGCGTGTTGCAAATCACGCCCGAGTCCATGGAGAGTTTTCTCATCCGCCGCAAAAATGATATTCCGCGCCTGTTTGCCTCGCTTCGCTACATCATCTTAAATAAAATCCATACAATAATAAATACAAATCGCGGCAACCAAATGCTTTGCCAAATTTGCCGTTTGGCGCGCTTGCTCGGTCGGGAGCCACGCCGCATCGGCCTTTCCGCCACCATTGGTGACGTGCATAGCGCCGCCGAGTGGTTGGGCGCGGGTAGCGGCCGCGGGACACAGGCACCGCAAAACGAGCGTCAAGCCCTGCAATGGCGCTTGGCAATGGCGCATTTTTATATCCAGGAGCAACCGACAAAAAGAGAAAAAATAGAAGGAAAAGGCGGTACTATCAGTAAAAGAACGAACCCCGCATTGCAAGCGGGGGCGGATGATTTGACCGAGACCTTCGTACCCGAGAAGGAAAAGAGAACGCACTCTCAAATCGATGCGGGATATGAATTCCTTTACGATGCCGTGAAACGCAAAAAGTCGCTCGTTTTTTCCAATTCCCGTGAGGAAACGGAATACGTGACGGCAACCTTGCGGCAAATCGCCCGTAACCGCCGTGAGCCCGATATATTTTTAATTCATCACGGCAATTTGTCCGCCTCGCTCCGTGAGGCGGCGGAACTTGCCATGAAGGATAAGGACGTGCACGCCGTGACGTGTGCGACCGTCACGCTTGAACTCGGCGTGGATATCGGTCAACTTGAACGCGTGGCGCAGATGGGCGCGCCCTATACTGTTTCGGGCTTTTTGCAGCGATTGGGCAGAAGCGGCAGACGTGGCGCACCCCCCGAGATGATAGAGGTCTTTCGGGAGGATATGCCCCTGCCGAACGAGCCGTTGCCGCACTTAATTCCGTGGGAACTTTTGCGGGGAATTGCCCTCGTTGAACTCTACGGCGAGGAACGGTTTATCGAGCCGCCGCGCAAGCGACAACTCCCTTTTAGTTTGGCTTTCCACCAAACGCTCAGTATTCTTTCGTCATCAGGCTCTATGAGCGCGCGCCGCCTTGCCGAAACGGTGCTTTCTTTGCCGCCGCTTTCCAATTTGCCGCGCGAAAGTTATCGTGAACTTTTGTTGTCAATGCTCCAAAACGATTATTTGGAAATGGATGAAGGGAAGGAACTGCTCGTCGGCTTGAAGGGAGAGCGCCTCGTCGGCAATTTCCATTTTTATGCCGTCTTCAAGGACAGTGAGGATTTTACCGTGCGTTGTCAATCGGAGGAGATAGGCACCATCACGTCCCCACCGCCCGTCGGTGAGCGCTTTGCCTTGGCAGGGCGCGTGTGGGAGGTTTTGGAAACGGATCTGCCGCACCGCTTGATTTTTGTCAAATCGGTTGAAGGGAAAATGGAGATTGCGTGGCCGGGGGATAGCGGCGAGGTGCATACACGCATTTTGGAGCGCATGCGACAGGTGCTTTTTGAGGATACCGTCTATCCGTATCTCTTGCCCGATGCCGCCATGCGCTTGGCAGAGGCGCGGCACACGGCACAAAAAACGGGGATGGAAAAGCAATTGCTCATCTCCCTCGGCGGCTACTCGTGGTGCCTCTTTCCGTGGCTTGGCACGCGCGCATTCCGTACCTTGCGCCGTTTCCTCGTCTTGCATGCATCCGATTTGAATATTAGCGACGTTGCCTCGGAGGCATGCTTTTATATCACCTTTAAGTCAACGGAGCGACAGGCGAACGTTCTCTTTGCACGCATCACCGCCCTGATGGAAAAGGAGGGCATCTCGGCCGAGAGTTTGGTATTCCCGAGCGAATGCCCCGCCTTTGAAAAATACGATCCGTATATTCCGCCAGAACTTTTGCGGCGCGCCTATGCGGTAGACAGACTGTGCCCCGCAGAGGTGCTCGGCCGCTTTGGCGTGCGCTCGCAATCCCCCGTGTAAAATAGAGGAGAAAGGAAAAACGCATGAACGATTTATATGGTGCCGTGGCACGCTTTTACGATGAGATAAACGCCGATATCGATTATGAACGGTGGGCGGATTTTTTGTCCGCGCGCATGAAGGAGGCGGCGTTGCCCGTCAAAGAGGTTCTTGACCTTGCGTGTGGGACGGGCTCCATGACCTTGCCGCTTGCGCGCCGTGGCTACGACATGATAGGGGTTGACTTGTCGCCCGATATGTTAAACGTGGCACGTACCCGTGCCGAGCGTGAGGCAAAGGGGGCAGACATTCTGTTTTTGTGCCAAGACATGTGTGAATTTGAACTGTTCGGGACGGTGCAGGCGGCGGTTTGTTGCCTTGATAGCATCAACCACCTGACAAAGGTTGAGGAACTTCAAAAAACCCTTGCACTGCTTCATAACTATCTTGAACCGAACGGACTGCTCGTTTTTGACGTCAATACGCGCCGTAAGTTTGAGGAAGTGTACGGCAAGGAAGTGTACGCCTTCGACTTTTCGGCGGGCTTTGCCATCTGGCAAAACGAGTATCATAAAAAGGCGCGCGTGTGCGATTTCGATATCACCCTCTTTCTTTCCGAGGAGGACGGGCGCTACGTGCGGCGCGAGGAATGGCAACGCGAGAGATATTATCCCACGTCGTCGCTTGTGCGCTATCTTCGCGAGGCAGGCTTTTCACAACCCGCGTTGTACGACGACGGTTTTCGTCCCGTGACGGTGGGCGAAGAAGCGGAGGCTTCCTATCGGTTGCACTTCGTTTGCCACGCCCTGAAATAAATAGATAATTGCAAACTATTATTTACAGTAAAATATCACAAATCAGGTTGAAAAACCGCATTTTTCTACGTTTTGTTTGACAGAAAGGGTAGGTCATAAACATGAAAAAATCTTACATCTGGCGCGGCATGACACACGACGGAAGCGCGCGCGTATTGGTGATCGATTCCACCGCCATCGTGCAGGAGGCGGTCAACTTTCAAAAAACCACGCCGACGGCAAGTGCCGCCTTAGGCAGATTACTGACGGCGACGTCGCTCATCGGCTCTATGATGGGGGAGGCGGACGACCGCGTGACCGTCGGCATTAACGGTGACGGCCCTGCGGGCAGACTGCTTGCCGTCTCCGATTATTTTGGCAATGTCAAGGGATATATTACAAATCCGCACGTGACTTTGCCCTTGAAGGCAAACGGAAAATTGGACGTGTCGGGGGCGGTCGGCAACGGCACGCTCTACGTGGCGCGCGAAACGAAAGAGGGCGCGCCGCAGGTAGGAACTATTGAGTTGCGCTCTGGGGAGATTGCCGAGGATATCGCCGCCTACTTTGCGGAGAGCGAGCAGATTCCCACCATATGCGCGCTGGGCGTGTTAGCAGAGCCAAACGGCGATTGCCGCGCGGCGGGCGGCGTGCTTATCCAACTGTTGCCCTTTGCCGATGAAAATACGGTCGCGCTTTTGGAGAGAAATGCAGAGGCGTTGACGAGCGTTTCTTCCTTATTTGAAAAGAAAATGACGTGCGAGGAGATTGCCGCGCTTGCCCTAAAAGATATCCCCTTCGATCCCTTTGACAGTATTGACGTGTCTTTTCGTTGCGATTGCAGTCGGGCGCGCATGAAAAAGGCGCTCAAAAGCGTCGGGCGTGACGAAATTCTTCGCATGCTTGACGAGCAGGTAGCAGAGGGGAAGGAAAGAGCACTGACGACGGAATGCCGTTTTTGCCAAAAGACCTATTCCTTTACCGAAAAAGATTTGCTTGCCAAGTAGGGTGCGGGGCGATAAATTTGTTTTCGCCCTCCGCCTTGTCCGCGTTTTCCTCCGCGGCTTTCGGGGGTATTGACAAATAGAAATGATAGTGATATACTATATATAATTAACGGTCAGGTGCGCTTCGCTTCTGACCGAATTCGTTATTTTTTCAAATAAGACAGAAAGAAGGAAACGACATGAAAAAAACATTAGTCACGCTTGTCGCATTGCTTACCCTACTGTTTTTAATGACGGCGTGCGCCGGTAATTTGGTCATCCCGGGTACGCAACCGACGGCAGACACCCCAAGCGGTCAGAGCGACGCACCGACCACGGTGCCGACCGACGCGCCCACCACGGTGCCGACCGCGGCACCGACCGATACACCGACCGCAGTACCCACCACGGCTCCTGCCACGGGACTGACTACCGCACCGATCGAGGCACCGACGGATGACGCACAACCCATGCTCCCCACAGGGGAAGGCATGGCACCGACTACCGCACCGATCGAGGCACCCACAGATGACGCACAACCCATGCTCCCCACAGCGGAAGCCATGGCACCTACTGCCTCCCGTCCGAACGACCCTCCTGTTGATGAGGGCGATAAGCAGACGGACGGCAAGGTAGATTTACCGAAAGAGCCCGTTGACGAGGACGTTTTCAAGGCCATTCAAGCATTTTTGAGTGGCATGGGTGATATAACGTTGACACCCGATATGTTGAAAGATGCTATTCCCACGTACGACGAATTGATGTCGCTCCTTTTGCCTGCCGAGGGCTTGGAGGGGTATTTTGAAAACGTCAAGGCGGCGCTTGACAACGTAAAGTGCGAGGTCGGAGACATTCAATTGAGTGTTGACGGCACACCGAGCGCGCTCTTTGGCGGAACGTCCAAGGTCAACTATATCGGCTTGAAGGACGGCCAACTCGTGGTTCTTGGCGATGAGTTGGTGGATGACACGTGGGTACCCACTTACGTGTATATCACCTACACCGATGGCTCTATCTACGTG
The DNA here is from genome assembly GCA_045536865.1 of Eubacteriales bacterium. GTDB lineage: Bacteria > Bacillota > Clostridia > Oscillospirales > CAG-272 > UBA1740. The sequence continues at coordinate 8,483 of JAZSOK010000060.1, read as the reverse complement.
GTCAGTGCCATTGATGAGGCGGTAGAACACTTCCAACTCCCCGTGGAGGATAGCACGCTTTTGGCCGCTTTTGCGGACGTTGAGCCGATGATCCGTGATTACTATAACATGATTGCCTCATTGCTCGAAGAGGCGATAGACAGTTTCTCCGCACTCCCCTGTGACGTGCAACTCCCCCCGTTAACGCCCGAGGATTTGGAGGCCGTTCAGGGCAAACCCAATACGTACCGTCTGACAAAAGCGTATATCATCTCCGTCATTGACGCGCTCAATGCAAAGACCGATCTTGACAGCAACGGTATCATCGTCGGTATTCTCTCCGAGGATGAAAGCATGATGTTGAAGGCTCTTTTGAGTTTTGGCGATGCTTATCCCTATTTTGTCGTTGACAATGAAGTCAGTGCCGTGGGCGTTTATGCCGAGGCAAACGTTGCCACCATTCTTGGAAGTCCCGAGGGCAAGCCGAGTTATATTGATATCTCGTACGGCGGCGGCGCGTTCTCACTCCTTGCATCCATCGACGTGCCGAAGACCCTTTCACTTTTCGCAGACGTTCAAAAGAAAGAGCAGGACTTTTCTTTTAGAATGAACGTCAATGCGCCTTCGATTTTGGATATGAAACTCGACGTTATCACAAGGGTTGTTTGCGAAGAAAACGGCATGCCCACAATCGAGTCGAAGATTGATTTGGATGCCACTTACGGCAACCTTGATGCTGTTCTCGGACAGAACAATACGGGCGGATTCAATACGTCACCGAGCCCCTCAAAGGGCAGTTCTTCCTTGGCAACGGCGAAACCGCAATATGCAAAAGAGGAAAACGGAAAAATCCTCGTTGAGGGCGGAGATGGCTATACCCACACGTTCGTGGGAAAAGACAATATAGGAGACCATATTATAGTAGTGCCGGAGGGCACACCTATGCCTTTTTCCTTGCAATTACGCCTTACACAAAGGCTGGATCTTTCCAAGTTGACGGAGGCAAACGCCGAGATATTTGCTTGCCACGGGAACGTCACGTTGACGGTGCCCGGCGGTATCATGAGTACGCTTGGAGGTGAGGGCGTTACCACTACGAAGAATATCCGTCTGACAATCAAAACCGAGGAAGTTGGTGTTTACGCCCTCGAATACCGTCAGGATGAAGACCAGAGCAGTACCACCTTCTCGCTCCGCTTCGTTCCCGGCAGCGCAGAGAATTTCCCCGAAATTTCAGACGACGTCCTTTCGTACGTTGAAAAAATGAAGAACGATCCCACGTTAGGGCTCATTTCGTTTGACGACTTACTGCCCCCGCTGTCCCAACCCACGCCGCCTGACTTCGAGGGTGAAAACGGCGAAAAGGACCCTAATAAAGAGCACACCCAAGAAGGCGGAGCCACGCCCCCTCCTATCAATAGTGAACAAGGCGAAATGGGTGAGAAAAACGACGCTCATGAAAACGGCCCCGTCCATACGGACAAAAACGACGCTCATGAAAACGGCCACGTCCATACGGACAAAAATGACGTGTCGGTAAACGCGCCGATTCACAGTGAAGACGAGGGCAAAGACCCTTCCAAATAAAATTTATGCCAAAGACGATGCCTTGACAAAAAGTCATCGTTGTGCTATAATGTCTTATACTCCCAACCTGTCCGTGCAAATGCTTCGTGCTTGTATGACTTTGATAGATGACACAGACGATTGAGAGAAAATAATCACAAACGAGGAGATTTATGATGAAAAAGTTATGGATGTTTTTTCTGACGGCAGTGCTTTGCCTGGCACTGGTTTCTTGCGGTGACGGCAGGGAAGCAGGGGAAAACCCCACAGGCACCCCCACAGATGCCCCTGCGGGCAATTCTTATAAAGCAACGATTGAAGATGCGTTGGCGCTCTTGAATAGTGCGGACGATGCATTCTCCGATTTTGATGCCACGTCCATAAAGGACGCCATTCCCACCTTTGAAGAGCTTCTTTCCACCCTCGGCTTGCCCGAGGCAAAGGACACCTATTTGGAAATGGTGAAGGATGCTCTCGGCTCTTTGCAGGGTGAGGTTTGCGACCTTCAATTCGCCATGGGCGGCGAGCCGTTTTCACCCTTTGAGAGTAAAGATTTCACCTACATCGGCATCAAGGACGGTCAGTTCGTGATGCAGGGCACGGACGTGAACGATGTTCCTCAGTTTGCCTATATTACCTACACGGACGATACCGTGTATCAGATTTTAGCATCGGGCACAGGAGAAGACGCCGTATACGATGCTACACAGTATCCTTACAAGGCCATGTACGACGGCATTGTGACACAGATGTTGCCCGGCTTTGAACCGATGTATGAGGGATACGTGCAAAGAGCAACCCAAATGATTGACCAAATCTTCGGCGCGGCGAACGATGCCGCCAACAGTATCACCCTGCCCGCATTGACGGCAGAATCTCTTGCCGTTTATGAAGGAATGGAAAACACATTCCGCGTGACCGATGTCTATATCGACAGCGTGCTTGCCGCCATCATGCCGAGAGGTGCGGGAAATGTAGAGACCGCGCAGGGCGCCTTGCTCTCATCTTTGGATTTCTACCCCTACTTCACCATGAATTCCGCCGATAGCATTTCGGGTGTCGGTATCCATGCGGAAATTGATATTGCAAACGTGATGATGGGTACGCCCGCAGAAAAGCCCTGCTATGTGGATGCATACGTCAATTACGTGGATATGGTCGCAAAGACCGATATGTCCGTCGACTTGCCCGGTATGTTGACCATGACTTGGAAGTCAGATGCTACCGCCGCAAAGACCACGACGGAAATGTCCTTGGATTACGGTAACGGCGGATTGGTTGCCACGTATAAGCAGGAGGCCACCACCGTTTTGGATGCAAACGGCATCCCCACGGTCACTCTACAAAATACGATGAAGGTGGATAGCGACGATATGGCCGCCATCCAAAACGCATTTGGCGGCGTTGCTTTCCCGGAAGATGCAGGCTCTTCGTCGGTGCCTGCAATGCCCATCCACATCGATGCAACGATGATGCAGAAGTTGGATCTTACCAAACTGTTTGCCGCCAATGCAGACATCTTCACCTATACGATCGACGCCTCTATCGAAGGCATGATGGAAGGTGACGTCGATATCGACTTGACTGTGAAATCGGGTGCAATCGGTGAGTATCTCTTCGAAGAAACTGCCGATATGAGCGTTGGCGAGACAGACGTAGACCTTGAAATATCCGGCCGCTTCGCTACGGGCGACCAAGTTAAGAAGTTCCCCACCATACCCGAGGGTATTCTTGAAAAACTTGATGAAATGAAGAATGCTTCCGTACCCGGTATGGACCAATAAAACACAAAATAAAAGCCACACAGGCGAAAATGCTCTGTGAGGGCAAAAAAGAGGATATCGGCAACGCCGATATCCTCTTTTTTTTATATAGCCCTTCGGGCGGGGGATCTTTATTGTCTTGTCGGACGGCTCATGCGTAATATCCAATCGACGGAATGCTCACACCACGTCGCCACCTCGGGATACATCTGTGCCAAGCCAAGTCCGTGCGGGCCGTCGGGATACACGTGCAATTCAAAGGGAACGTTTTTGTGGCGCAGTGCCTCACAAAAACGAAGGCTATGCGTCACACTGACCGTGGTGTCGGCGACCGTATGCCAGAGAAAGCAGGGGGACGTGTTTTCGGAAACGATTTTTTCAAGAGACAGTTTCTCTTGGGGGATGGATAAGCCCTCTATGAGCGAAAGGACGCATTGATTGGCGGGCGAGCCGTCGAGTGTTTCCGTACTGATGACGGGATAAGATAAAATGGCACCCGTCGGTTTTGGTGAAATGGAGGCATAGACCTCGTCGTCTTTCGGGCAAACGTCATCCATGGTAGCGAGGCAACCTGCCAAATGACCGCCCGCCGAAAAGCCGATCACGAAAATGGCATTCGGGTCGACGTGAAATTCATCGGCGCGGCGGCGAATGATTTTGATGGCCTGTTGGGCATCCGATAGCGCACTGGGGAAACGGTTGGGCATGCAACGGTAATTGACAACGAACGCCTGAAAGCCGCGGCTTTGATAGAATTTCGCAATCGACTCACCCTCGTGCTCCGCGCGTATCTTGTAGCCACCGCCGGGGAGGACGACGACCGTGGGGGTGGGATACCAGGTCTTCGTCGGATAAAACGTCATGGAGTTCGGCGTTTTTTCTCCCTCTTGTGCGTAGGGAATGTCCTTTTCCCATAGTGTAATTGTCATGATAGGTACCCTTTCTTTTGTCTTTTGCATTTTTTGCTCACAAAGCCCCTCTCCAAGGTCGGATAGCATAACATGAAGACGGGCACACTTTACGAAAAAACGCACAAGAGAGATGAAGAAGTCGCCGTGTGATAACGCTCTCTCTTTCTTCTTGTGCGTTATTTAAGTTAGAATGATATGATCTTAGGTCGTATAATTATCGAAATATCCCTGCACAAGCACGACGGGTGTACCCTTGTCGCCCGAGCCACTGGTCAAGTCGCACAACGAGCCGATGAGGTCGGTCAGTTGACGGGGGGTCGTGCCTTGGGAAACCATGTTGCCAACCAAATTGGCATCCTTCTTCCTGATACTGTTGGCAATCGCCTCTTTCAATTCCTCGCCCGTCAGATCCTTGAAATCATTGTCCGCGAGGTATTTTAACTTCAATTCGCTGGGCGTACCGATAAGACCGTCGGTAAATGCGGGAGAAACAACGGGGTCTGCCAATTCCCAAATCTTTCCTTGGGGGTCCTTGAAGGCACCGTCACCGTACACCATGACCTCAACGTGCTTGCCCGTTTTTTCAAGAATGCGCTTCTGCACGTCCAAAACGAGGTCCTTGCATTCACGCGGGAAAAGTTTGATTTTGTCTTCCGTTGACTTGTTCGAGCCAAGAAGACCGTACTTTTCGTTATATCCGCTACCGCCTATGGGGGCGTTCATAATGTCATCCAACCCGCAAACGACCTTGGCGCCTGCCGCCCTCAAAATGCGCTTGGTGCGCGCGCGTGTGTGAATGTCGCAGTTGAGGATGCAATCGGCGTAGTGAAGAATTTCCTTCGCTTGGTTTGCAAAAATAATTTCAACCTCCGCGCCCTCTTCACGCACGATGTTGCCGTAATATTCCACGTAGTCAACGCCCGTAAATTCGTGACGGTTGACACCGAATAACTCTCTGTACTTATCAAGAGAAAGCACGTCGGAATAAGGATTGACGCCTGCATTGTCCAACTTGTCCAAACTGACTAATTCGTTGCCAACCTCATCCGAAGGATAACTGAGCATCAAGACGACCTTCTTTGCGCCGCGTGCAATACCGCGCAGGCAAATGGCAAAGCGGTTGCGCGACAGAATGGGGAAGATGACACCAACGGTGCCGCCGCCCAACTTTTCTTTAACGTCGGCCGCAATATCATCAACGGAAACGTAGTTTCCTTGCGCTCTTGCCACGATAGATTCGGTCATGGAAATGACGTCACGATCGCGCAGTTCAAAGCCCTCGCACTCGGAAGCCTCCAATACGCTCTTAACGACAAGCGCGGCGAGGTCATCGCCTTCTCTGATGATGGGACAACGGATACCGCGGGAAACGGTACCGACTCTGCGTTCGTTACTGCTCATAAAAAAACAATCCTTTCAACATGCATCACCCGAAGATTGGCAAAGGACAGATCACGCGCTTCGGGGGCATCGTTTAGTATAGAATACGGCACAAAAGAACGAAATGTCGCGCCAAAACCCCTAATTTTTGTCACAAAAACGCGGGGAAAAAGCACTTCGTTTTTTACGCGAACAATATTATATCACAAAATAACGGTAAATGCAATAGTTTTTTTCGGTTTTTGAACTTTTTTTAGGTTGCGCGGGCGCGTATGTAAGAATAACGGGAAGCGACAGAAATTTTTTCACAATATGACATATTTTTACCCGTGCGGATAGTATAATGAAGCATAGGGGAGGCGGGTCTTCCTTTTTTCGGGATGTATAAGGTAAAGGGAGGTAGGATGTGCTTTCTTTTTGGATGGCACGGTCGGTGAAGATGAAGGTTTTATATTTGGACGTACTGTTCCTTATCAATTTTTGTCTGGATTATATGGCATTGCATTTGACGGGCATGCTTTTACATAGACGGCGCGCGGTCTCGCGCTTACTGGCGGCTTCCTTGTTCGGCGCACTGTATGCCACCGTTTCTGTGTTCTACCCGGGGAATGCACTGATACAGACGGGCATTGGCATCGTCGTTTCGCTCGTCATGACACTGTTCGTCTACGGCTTTTCGACCAGGCGGTTCTTTTTGCGTACGTCGCTTGTGTTTTACGTCGTTTCACTGTTGCTCGGCGCACTGGTGACGGTTTTTTATAGCACGCTCAACCGTTTTGTGTCTATGGAGGAGTTGACGACGGGTTTTTCGGACCAGAAAATCGGGGTGTTTTTTCTTGCCTCGGCGGCGGCAGGGGTGCTCATTCGGATGGCAAGCATTTGGATGGCAAAATCGGGACAGACGGCGCATGAATGTACCCTTCTTGCAGAACTGTTTGGGAAAAAGGTCAGTTTTAAGGCGTTGCTTGATAGCGGCAATTTGCTCGTCGATCCGTTGAGCGGGCGGCGTGTGGTCGTGGTCAACGTGCAGGCGGTGCGCTTTGCTTTGCCGCCGCCGCTTTTGAAAATGCTTGCGAAAGATCCACCCGACCCGACGGCGTTGCCGTACAGTATCGCGCGGCGCATACGCCTAATCCCCGTGGACGGCGTTGGCGGTAAGCGCTTGCTCGTCGGGGTAGTTCCCGATAGGCTTGTGTTAAAAAGAGAAGATGGGCGCGCAAATAAAGAGGCCGCGCTTGACGCCATTTTGGCGATAGATACGGAGAAGGGGGCTGATTACGGCGGTTGTGAAGGAATTATGCCCATGAGTTTGGCGGCGTGAATGAAACCGAAAAGGGAAGTCAAACGAGGTAATATAGAGAGGCTTTCTTCATTGATGAAGTGAATTTTCGGAGGTGTGATATGAAAAAAACGGGTCACGGATTTCTTGCGAGGGTGATAAATTTTTTGCGCCGCGGATGGCGCGCGATGACGGATGCGCTCCGTTCGCTTTTCGGCTTGCGGCGTTTTGGACAGATGTATTATATACGGGGCGCGCAGGTCCTGCCCGCGCCGCTTTCGCACGACGAGGAGGCGCGTATTATCGAGGCGCTTGAACAGGACAACGGTATGCGCGCGGTGCTTGTCGAGCATAATTTGCGCCTTGTGGTGTATATTGCCAAAAAGTTTGAAAATACGGGCATCATGATAGAGGATCTCATTTCTATCGGCACAGTTGGACTGATGAAGGCGATCAATACCTTCCGCCGCGATAAAAATATCAAGTTGGCGACCTATGCATCGCGGTGCATTGAGAATGAAATTTTGATGTATATTCGCAAAATGCATACCCAACGGCGGGAGATTTCCATTGACGAGCCGCTTCACGTTGACTGGGACGGCAATGAACTTTTGCTTTCCGACGTGCTTGGCAGCGACGAGGATTCCGTTTGCCAGAGCATTGAGGAGACGGAGGAACGGCAGATGGTGCGCGCATCGGTGGGGGCACTGTCGCCGCGCGAACGGGAGATTATTGAACTTCGTTACGGCTTGCGTGGGGGAAAGGAACTCACGCAAAAGGAGGTCGCAGATACGCTCGGCATTTCGCAGTCCTATATTTCGCGCTTGGAGAAAAAGATTATTTCTCATCTGCGCCGTGAAATGGCAGGGAAGATTTAGGGCGGTGTTATAGTTGACCGTATGCGGTTGGGCGTGAACGGTTGACAAAAGATGGTTGAAAAATGCGGTGAAAACGGGCGTTTTTGCGCCAAAGCCACGGGCAATTTTTTATCATTTTATAAGGCTACGTTGCTTTTTTTGTTGACGTGATTAAAAAATTTACGAAATCTATTGACAAATGAAGTCCTTTGGTATATAATAACACTGTTACACCGGAGATGAAATGTCTCTTTGCCAAAAGCGGAGGGAGGGGATATAAGATGGCAGAAATCAGAGTCAAAGAAAATGAGACCTTGGATAGCGCATTGCGTCGCTTTAAGCGTCAGTGTGCGAAGTCGGGTCTTTTGGCTGAGCTTCGTAAGAGAGAACATTACGAGAAGCCCAGTGTCAAGCGGAAGAAGAAGTCTGAAGCCGCAAGAAAACGCAAGTTTAAGTAAGTTCTTTGAAGAGGCTGACGTATTTGTGCGTCGGCCTCTTTCAAATTTGCACCACCCGTTTGCCGTGCGTGCGTTTTTTTGGCCGTAGCAGATTTTGCGCGAAACTTTTCAAACTGTTTGCAACTATTTTTCAATACCCCCTTGACAAATGCGTAGCAATTTAGTATAATAAACGGGCAGGCTAATGGTGCCTGTGAGTTACTTTTACGGAGAAGTACTCAAGAGGCCGAAGAGGCGCCCCTGCTAAGGGTGTAGGTCGGGATAACCGGCGCGAGAGTTCAAATCTCTCC
>JAZSOK010000085.1:0-2705 GCA_045536865.1 Eubacteriales bacterium | reverse complement strand
AATATCTCCGTCCGCAACGACGTACTCCTTGCCCTCGCTACGCAGAAGTCCTTTTTCACGAACGGCATTCATGCTTCCCTCACGCACAAGATCGTCAAACGCCACGATCTCGGCGCGAATAAAGCCGCGCTCAAAATCACTATGGATTTTCCCTGCCGCCTGCGGTGCTTTGGTACCGCGAACGATGGTCCACGCACGGACTTCCTTCGGGCCTGCCGTCAGATAACTAATCAGTCCAAGCAAGCGATAACTTGCACGAATTAATTTATCAAGACCGCTTTCCTTGATGCCAAGGTCAAGAAGGAACGCCTGCTTTTCCTCACCGTCAAGTTCCGAAAGTTCCGCCTCGATTTCCGCGCATACGGCAATGACCTCTGCCCCCTCGGTTGCGGCATACTTTGCCACAGCAGTGTATGCCTCGTCCGCATCAAGGTTGCTATTCAACTGTTCCTCGGACACGTTTGTCACGTAAATAATGGGCTTCATGGTCAAAAGGCGCGCTTCCTGTAAAAGAAGAGCCTCGTCCTCGGTAAGACCGAGAGCACGCGCACACAACCCCTCCTGCAAACCTGCCAATACGCGTTCCAAAAGAGCAAGTTCGGGCGCCAATGTTTTATCGGCGCGCACCGCCTTTTTCATACGGTCGATACGGCGCTCCACAATGTCAATATCGGAGAAAATCAATTCCAAATTGATGGTTTCGATATCACGAAGCGGATCAATATGTCCATCCACATGAATGATATTGTCGTCAACAAAGCAACGAACAACGTGGACGATGGCATCAACCTCACGAATATGGGAAAGGAATTGGTTTCCAAGACCTTCTCCCTTTGACGCACCGCGTACCAAGCCTGCAATATCCACAAACTCAATGATGGCGGGGGTGTATTTTTCGGGGTGATACATGTCGGCAAGGAAGTCCATGCGCTTGTCGGGCACGGACACAATCCCGACGTTAGGATCAATCGTGCAAAAAGGATAATTGGCAGACTGCGCGCCTGCACAGGTCAAGGCGTTAAAAAGCGTGCTTTTTCCCACATTCGGAAGACCGACGATACCTAATTTCATATATTGCTGTTCCTTTCATTTTAGGTGATTTTCGGCTTCAAAGAGAATTGCGCGCCATTTTTCACCAAATCATTCTCAAAGGGAGATATGCATGCAAGACTTTTTGCACACGTTATATCACAAGTAAAAATATTTGCTTGCAAGGACATTTTTACGCCGTGCATCAATGGTGCAGGTGTGCGTTAGCACACGTAGGGCAAAGCCCAAAGTCTTGCAATGCAAGACTTTCTGCACACGTTATATCACAAGTAAAAATGTTTGCTTGCAAGGACATTTTTACGCCGTGCATCAATGGTGCAGGTGTGCGTTAGCGCACGTAGGGCAAAGCCCAAAGTCTTGCAATGCAAGACTTTCTGCACACATTATACCATATTGAGCCTTTTTTTTCAATACTTCCCGTGAAAATATTTGTTTTTTGCAAGAAAAGCGTCCTCATCTAATGTCGGCGAACACCACAGTTTATGCGCGCCATTCTTCCCTTGTGAAATTCATACTTTATTAAAATTCCGTTTTCATAGTTAATAAAATATTCTTTTTTTCTTGCAAAATTAATAAATTGTTCACACTTTCGATATGAATTACTGCTATAATTGACATGAACTGATTACAGTCTGTTTTTTATATCTCTAACAATGGAAAACACAAAGAGGACCGCATATGCTTGATACAAAACTGTTGATTATCGACGACGACCACGGTGTTACGGATTTCCTACGCACCCATTTTGAAAACGAGGGTTATAAGGTCAAGGTTGCCGCAAACGGCGCCGAGGGCATCAATTTCTTCAAAATTTATGAGCCTGACCTTGTTATTCTCGACCTTGTTATGCCCAAAAAGGACGGTTGGCAGGTCTGCCGTGAAATTCGTGAGATGTCTTCAAAGCCTATCATCATTCTCTCCGCCAAAAGCGACACCTTTGACAAGGTGCTTGGCCTCGAACTTGGCGCCGACGACTACGTGACAAAACCCTTTGAAATCAAGGAATTGTCGGCACGCATTAAGGCCGTTCTCCGTCGTGCCCAAACGGGCATGAAGACGACGGAGGATGAGGTTGTCCGCTTTGATAATATCGAAATCAGTTTACAACGCTATGAATTAAAGTTAGCGGGCAAAACCGTCGATGTGCCGCCAAAGGAACTTGAACTTCTCTATTTTCTTGCCGTCAACTGCAATCGCGTTTTCACGCGCGATCAGTTGCTTGACAAGGTTTGGGGCTTCGACTACCTCGGGGACTCGCGCACCGTTGACGTTCACGTCAAGCGTCTGCGTGAAAAATTAGAGGGTATTTCTCACAAATGGGCAATCAAAACGGTTTGGGGCGTTGGCTACAAATTTGACGTCGCCCAATAAATGATGAAAGGACCGAAGGCTTTTTCTTCGGTGTGATTACTTATGGTCTCCCTCGGTAACGATTGGGACGAGATTCTTGCCCCCGAATTTCAAAAGCCGTATTACCTTGCCCTTCGTGAATTTTTGAAAAAGGAATACGCATCTCAACGCATTTATCCCGACATGCACCATATTTTTACCGCCCTTAAAACGACCGCATGCAAGGACGTACGGGTAGTTATTATCGGTCAAGATCCCTACCACGGTGCAGGACAGGCACACGAACTAAGTCGGAGGCCAAGCGG
>JAZSOK010000158.1:0-1713 GCA_045536865.1 Eubacteriales bacterium | reverse complement strand
CGGTGCCTTTTAGCAGATCTTTAATCTGCATTATTACTTTTGCAACACCAAGCCCCGATGCCGCATGGCAGTCGTGACCGCAGGCATGCATTTGACCCTTATTAACCGATGCAAAGCCTTCTTTTTGGGGGAAGTGGTTATCATCTTCCGACTCGATTATGGGTAGTGCATCAATATCAAAACGGAGGGCTACAGTAGGGCCTTCACCACAGTGAAGAATACCAACAACACCTGTGAAGCCTTCCTTGGTAGATTCAACGAATTCAGGGTCGGCACCCTGTGACACTGCGCGTTCATACGCCTCTTTCAAAACATCTTCAGACGGTAAGTTTGCGCGTGATTCGGCATCGCAAACATCTTTGCCGATAAGCACTTCATAGCCAAGGTCTGCAAGGGTTCTGGCAATAATGGATGAGGTGCGCATTTCGGTCCACCCAACTTCGGGGTATTTATGAAAGTCTCTACGCAGCCGTACCATTTCGGGAGTTATGTCATCTACTAATTTAATGATTTCTTCATACATAATTACAACACTCCTTTATCAATGTATCTATTGCAATTATAGCAGATTTTTTTGATTTTGCAATGCTTTTTCTGCTTTTTTCGCGAAACCATCCTTTTTTTATTTTAACTGCAAACGCAAACGTAGAGTATCGCGTTTGCTACAAACCAAACACATCACCCATCAATCATGTGAGGTACAAAAACGTTCTTTTTACGGTGGACTCATCATAATACCACCATATTTTGTTGACTTGAAATCAACATTTTCATTTATGCTGTGTCATTGGTAAGTGTAATATACAAGGTGGAGGCGGGCAACCAAGGAGCCCGGAATCTCCCCGGGTGACATCGGATTTCAAGATATGTATTGGGCTATATCTATTTACAAACATCAACCGGAGAGATTTTAGCAAGCCATATGAGTGTATGAACAACCAAAGGCTGCATTTTATCGATTCCAATGCGTTTTGCAAGGCGAAGCATACTATGAAACGTTCAAAGAAGATTTTGGTGCTGTTCCTTTGCCTTTTGATGACGGCAAGTCCCGCTTTGACTTCTTGTGACGGAAGCAATCAGCCGACAGAAGTGCCAACCGCCGTGCCAACCGCCGTGCTGACCGAAGCACCAACAGAGATGCCGACCAATGCACCAACAGAAGTGCCGACGGCGACTCCGATGGCGCACCGACCGCCTCGCCCGAAGAACAGCCTACACAGGAAGCAAACTTTCCCCCTATGACGGAGGATGACAGCGGAGAAGCGCCTTCGCGCGATTTGGAGTACAGACTGAATGATGACGGTACGTCGTATACCGTTGTCAGTATGGGGACATATCTTGGAAGCGACTCTTATACGGTAACTTATATCGAAGAACAATGAGCACTCCGACAAAGCAAAAAGAACGAAACGGAATTTCCGTTTCGTTCTTTTTTTGATGGATTCACCTTCATTCCTCTTGCGTGTTTTTTTCGCTTTGTGCAAGGAGAAGGCGCTCTTTGATGGCGCTATCGAAGGTGGCGGCAAAGCCTTCGTCCGTGCCGAGGATGAGGCGGATCTCGCCAAGCTCGGTCTCGGCATCCAGGATAAAGAGCTTTTGGGCGCGGAGGGTGTTTGAAAAGATAAAGGTTTTCTCTCTTTTCGGCAAGCGCCCTCGCTCGGCACGCGAGATGAGCGAGAAGTCGCTGACCTCGTCAAGATAGAGATAAAAGAC
>JAZSOK010000121.1:0-14581 GCA_045536865.1 Eubacteriales bacterium | reverse complement strand
GTCTTTTCGTAAGTGTCGTAGGTCACGATAACCTCGGGCCAATGGACCATCGGTGCGGCAACGAAGGCAAGTTCGTGGTGACCGAGCGACAGGGTATCGCCCTCACCGACGGAAAGCCGATTGCCCGTAAACGTCGCGCCGAAGAACTGCTCCATCATGGCAAACGCCTTTGCCGATGCCACCACCGTCACGTCGGGATATACACTAACGAAGCGCGCAACGTTTGCAGAGTGGTCGGGCTCCATGTGTTGCACTATCAAATAATCGGGCTTGCGCGATGAGAGCGCGTTTGCCACACGGTCAAGCCACTCGTGCGTAAAGCCCTCCGCCACCGTGTCCAAAACCGCTATTTTTTCATCCAAAATGACGTAGGAATTGTACGACATACCGTTTTTGACACGGTACTGCCCCTCAAATAAATCGACCGCATGGTCATTCACACCAACGTAGATAATATCGTTCGTTATTTTCTCGGCCATCTGCAATCTCCTTTTTCATCCGCCGTTTTCCACCGAAGGTGGTATCGACTGTACTTCTTTTTTGATTTTAACATATTTTGCCCACCCTGTCAACGGTTGAAACGTCTTTTTGTACCCTTTTTTGAAAAGTCCTTGGCCGACCTTGCACCGCCCGCCCTTTGTCTTGCGCGGTTGTTCGTTTATTCCTCCGTCGAAGTGCCTGTGCCCTTACGAACGCCGCCGTCCGCGTTAATGGATACCCCCTCCAAAAGTGACGAAAAGCAATCCGCATCCGAGGAATATTCCGCGCCGACACCGAGAATGTGCAAATACCGCGCACTGTCGTAGTTATAGGTATTTAAGGGACGGTTGAAAGCATCGTCCGATTGGGCGGCAACGAGATAGGTGTCGCCCTGAAAGCCACTGACGAGAAGCGTGTGATAATAGTCGCCGCCCCGCGCAAGTTGAATGACGTCGCCAACCTCCAAGCCACCCGGGGTGCTTTCCTCGGCAAAGGGGCCGTTCCCACGGTTACTTACTAAAAAATCATAAAGAAATTCCACCCCCGTCCAAGAGGCGGTCCGTTCGTCCATGTTCAAATAGTACCATCCGAACACGGGTGTAAAATTCATCTCACAACTCCCCGCAAACAGGCACTGTGATACAAAATTGGTGCAGTTGCCGCCAATGCCCGTATAATCGGCAAAAAGCGGATTGCGTGATAAAGCCCATCGCTCGGCATAGCGAAAGGCGCGCTCCCGCAAATAGGGTTTGATAATACGCATGATGTTCTCCTTTCCACCGTCACATGACGGCGTGCCACGCGCAGCATAGCACTACCATCATATTCCCCGTTTATAAAAATTGTCACTTCTTTTTGTGCGCACACCCTTGCAAAAAAACCGCCTCTGTGCTATACTGTAAGTGATATTTTTGCAAAAATTCCGCCCGTCGGCCGTGCCGCCGCGTGCCGTGCCGCCGTTGGCGAGAATATAAGGAAGGATACGTCTATGAAGTGTGCAGCACAAAGACTTGACCATTTTGAGGAGGGCATTTTCGCCCGTCTGAACCGCAAGGCAACCGCCTTGAAGGCAATGGGAAAAGAAGTGTTTGACCTGTCGGTCGGCACGCCCGATTTTGCCCCGCCCGACTACGTCATGCATACGGTGGCAGAGGCGTGCATGAAGCCCGAAAACTACCGCTACACTCTCCGCGATTATCCCGTCATGACGGAGGCGCTCGCCGCCTATTACAAAAAGCGTTACGGCGTTGACGTCGATCCTGACGAGGAGGTCGTTGCCGTCCACGGTACCCAAGAGGGCATGGGCCATCTCGGCTTGGCTATTTGCAACGAAGGGGACGTCGTCATGTTGCCAAATCCGGGCTACCCCGTCTTTGAGGCGGGCGCGTATTTCGGCGGCGCGGACATCTACTATTATCCCCTTCTTCGTGAAAACCGTTTCTTGCCCGTCCTTGAAGATATTCCCGAGGAGGTCTTTTTACGCACGCGCTATTTCGTCACCTCCTACCCCTCAAACCCGACGGGTGCCATTGCCCCGCGCGCCTTTTACGAAAAACTCATTGCCTACGCCAAGCGTTACGGCTTTATGATCATCAACGACAATGCCTATTCGGACATCGTCTTTAACGAAGAAAGCGGCTTTTCCTTCCTCTCTTTGCCGGGCGCACGCGAGGTCGGCGCGGAATTTTTCTCGCTCAGTAAATCCTTCAACCTCACGGGCGCGCGCCTGTCCTTCCTCGTTGGCAACCGGGATATCGTGTCCGCTTTACGCTTAATGAGAAGTCAACTCGACTTCGGTATATTTTTACCCTTGCAATACGCGGTCAAGGCGGCGTTGGAAGGGCCGACCGATTTCGTCCGCACCCAATGCGAAGAATACCGCCGCCGCCGCGACGCCCTCTGCGACGGGCTTCGCCGTATCGGTTGGAACGTCGAAAACAGTGAAGGTACCATGTTCGTTTTCGTGCGCATCCCCGAGGGGGCAACATCCTCCATCGATTTTGCCGAAACCCTCCTTGAAAAAACGGGCGTCGTCTGCACCCCGGGTACTGCCTTCGGCTCACTCGGTGAAGGCTATATCCGCTTTGCCCTGACACAGGATGCCGACACGCTACGCAAAATTACCGAGCGCATCGGTGAGGCAAATATGATTTAACCGCACCAAAAAAAGCACAGTTTTTCCCTACCGTTATTCCCTACCTTTTTTCGCCCGAAAGCGGCAAACAAGCGGAAAAGAAAAACGAAAAAACAAAAAACAGAGGACGAGCGTTGCGTAAAGCAACGTTTGTCCTCTGCTTTTTTATATACGTTTTGACATTAAACGGTCAGGTCAGTCAAGGTCACGCCGTTCGGCAATTTGCCTATCTTTGCGCCTGCTGCCTTGTCGCAGATAACCGTCACGTTCGCGTGCAAGCGAAGAATGGATGCGGGGAACTGAGGTCCGACGTTACCCGAAACCATCTGGGCAATCGCATCTGCCTTGCCTTCACCGTTTGCAAGCAAAATGATCTGGCGCGCACGCATAATGGAGGAAAAGCCCATCGTCAACGCGCGATCGGGCACCTCGTCAAGCGATTGGAAGAAACGCGCATTGGCAAGACGCGTGCTTTCGGTAAGCGTCACGGTATGCGTTTCGGGAATTAAGAACTCGTCGGGCTCGTTAAAGCCGATGTGTCCGTTGACACCCAAGCCGAGAACTTGCAGATCGATGCCGCCTGCCGCCTCAATTGCGTTATCGTAATTGCGGCACTCCTCGTCGGGATCGGTGGCCATACCGTTAGGCAGGCGATGGTTTTCCTTCGGCATA
Organism: Eubacteriales bacterium; assembly: GCA_045536865.1. Lineage (GTDB taxonomy): Bacteria > Bacillota > Clostridia > Oscillospirales > CAG-272 > UBA1740. The sequence goes on along the minus strand of JAZSOK010000121.1, from coordinate 11,295 downwards.
TTGATGGATGAAAAGAGATTTTCATTCATGAAATAGTCGTAACTCTGATCGTTTTCGGGCTTCATCGGATAGTATTCATCCAAATTGAAACTTCTCACGTTCCGGAAATCAATGTCGCCTCTTTTGTTGGCGGCAATCAACTGGCGATAGAGGCCGCGCGGCGTATCTCCCGTTGCCAATCCCAAAATAGAGCGCGGGTTTGCCTTCAATTGCTCGCAAACGATGTCTGCGGCGAAGGAAGACATGCTTTCATAGTCTTTGCACAGGATAACTTTCATTGTTTTCTCCTTTCAAATTAAAGCGCTTTGGTGATTTTATAAAATTCTGGAAGGGCTTCTTCCATGCGCTTAGTGAGTGTTAACTGGTTGCGCGCACGCACCAGGTTGTGCTCGGGGTAGCCGATGCGGAAGTACACGTCCCCCGAAAGATAGTCTGTCAAGAAGCGAATACCCACCTCGTAGGTCATAAGCAGACAGGAAAGCGGCAAAAGTTCCTTTTCCTTTGCGGTCATTCTGTCGCCGATCGCCGTCACAAAGCCACGGGCAAACGCCTCGTAAAGCGCCGTGTCCACGCCTATCTTATCAATGTCAGAACCGTCCTCGGGTGCCGTTGCCATGCCGCAACGAAGAGCATCGCCGAAATCGTAGAGAAGAGAGCCGGGCATGACGGTATCAAGGTCGATCACCGCCATGACCTCATCCTTTCCGCGACGGAAAAGCAAATTGTTCAACTTGGTATCGTTGTGGGTAACGCGCAGGGGCACGCTTCCCTCTTTCATAGCATCCGTGACCGTGGGGGCAAGCCAGGCAAGGCTACGCGCAAGGAGGACAAGGTCACGGCAATTTGAAAGACGGCCGCACTTGTCGGCGGCAATGGCATTCTCCAAATTCTGCAATCTGCTCGGTGTGTTGTGAAAGTTCGGAATGATCTCCACCAATTTCTCAACGGGGAAATCGGCAAGCATGTTTTGAAATTCGCCAAACGCACGTCCTGCCTGAAAAAGCGAGGGTGCGGAGGGTTGATCGCGGGACTCGGCATCAATATACAAAAATGCACGGTACACCAAGTCATCGCCGCTCTTTTCATCCGTTTGGCGGTAATAGGACTTGCCGTCCACTGTCTTAACCACCGTTAGCGTTCCCTCGCGGGGGTCCCTCCCTGCCGCCAAAAGTTTCTCTGAAAGGTGCGTTGTCACGAGATCAATGTTGTTCATCACACCCTTATAGTCGGGGAAAACCTTGATGTTCATTTTTTGCAAAATCATGATGCGATCGCCGTCGCACACCTTGTAGGTCTCATGAATGTGACCGTTTCCGTAAAATTCCACCGTGGCCTCGTCACAAATGCCGTAGGCGCGGCGCACGTCCTTTTCCAAAACGGCTATCTTCTTCTCCATATTTAGTCCTTTCTTCTGTGGTCAACGCACGCCTCTTTTGTCGAAGAACTTCGAAAAAGCATGCCTTGACTTCCGCTGGCCTTTATTGTATAATAACTTTACAGTCGTCAAAGACGGTACGACCTGACCTATGTATCAAAACGCCCGAAGGCGGTACGCGCCACTTGAAGGCATCGGGTCGAACGATATCATTTGCATCGCGGAGAGTATGAAAAATGGCGTACAAATATCAACTGTGCCCCTTATCGCACCCCATGCATATTATTGCCCTTTGCTCGGCATTTATTGACGAGTGCGACACCAATTTTAATTTCGAAGGTGAGTCCCACGATTTTTATGAGGCCGTATTCGTTTTGGACGGCAAGGCGGGCATCACCGCAGGGAGCGACGTTCTATGCCTTACCTCAGGACAGATGATCTTTCATCCGCCGCTTGAATTTCACCGCATCTGGAATGCGGGGGCAGAGCCGCTTCGCTTCCTTGTCTTATCCTTTGCCTTGGAAAACGTGCCCTTCGTTACGCATTGCATCCGTCAGTTCAGTGCCGAAGAGGGTGCCGCGCTTGAACGTATGCTCGGCACGCTTCGTGACCTGTGCGTCATGGAAGACAAATTCGTCCGCGGTTTTGGGCAGGACACCTTTGGTCTGCACACCGTCATCAATCAACTCGAATGCTTTTTCATGTCGCTTGTCAAGCGTGAGCCACCCGAAGAATCGTTGAAGGATAAAAGCAAGCGCGCCCGCGGTTTTTCCGAGGCAGTCGCCTTTTTGCAGGCAAACGTACACAGTCGCCTGTCCGTCGGCTCCATCGCGGATTACTGCCATATGAGCCGATCGTCTTTACAAAATATGTTTATGCACTATGCGGGTGTCGGTGTCATTACCTACTACCACCGCATGAAGGCCGTCCGCGCCGCGGAACTGCTCCGCACGGGATGCTCCATCAAGGAGACCGCCGCGCGCATGGGCTTTTCCGATCCGAATTATTTCAGTCGGTTTTTCTGTGCCGCGCTCGGCACACCGCCCTCACGCTATATAAAAGAACATCGCTAATACCGCTTTTATCGGACTGTCACTTGCCTATATGGGTGACAGTCCCTTTTCTTTTTTATTTAACGATTGAAACAGAGCCGAGCAAGGGCAGTTCCTTTGCCTCACCGTTTGAGACGCGGACAATGCCGATGACGGACAAAACGATAAAGACCAAATTGACCAGTCCCGACAAAACATGGACGATGGTGAAAAGCGGCCGCCATATCATGCCGAGTAACGAAGCCGTCACGCCGAACACAAGCGAAACGACCACCTCACAAATGAAAAGGACCATTCCCTGATTGACGTGGAAGCGCGTGTAACGGGAATCTTTGGCGGCAAACAGGGGGATGAAAACCAAAAAGGAGATGTAGGCAAGCACACTCATCACCGTGCTTTTCGAGATGTCCTCCTTGTCAAACTCGGCGGTTCTGTCCGCCCCCTCGTTCAAGGTCTTTTGGATTTTCTCTGCAAAATCCTCTTTTTTCGTACGGCAGGCGGGACATTCGCTTAACGCGTCGTCAAATTCCTGACCGCATTTTTTGCAAATGGCCATGACTTTTTTCCTCCGTAAAAACAAACTTTCATCGGTGTACGTCCGTGTCAAACGAAACGTACGCGACTATTATAGCACACACTTTTTTAAAAATCAAGATTTTTTTAATCGGTTATGGCGCGCAGGCGTGCGTAGGTCGCCATCAGGCGTTTTTTCTCGCCCGAATCAAAGGCAACCTCATAGAGATAATCGCCCCCCATTTCGCGCACCCCGACGATAGTTCCCTTGCCAAAGGCATCGTGAGAAACGCGGCAACCGACCTCCATGCGTACAAGACCGTAGTTGCTTGCACTGCGCGGCTTTGCCGCCGCGCGTGCCGCCGATACGGCGTCGGTCCTATCCCATTCCGCCGAGCGCGGAAGCGGCTTTCTCGGTACACCTGCCTGTGCGCCCTGCCCGTACTGACCGTTATAGCCGTTATAGCCGCCATAACCAAAGCCCGTGCCGCGCGCGGCTTGCGCCCTGTCCGTTTGGCCGTACGCACCGTCCGCATATTCCTTGCGTAAAAGATGCTCGCCGACCTCCTCGCGTATAAAGCGCGACAGGCGCGCATACCGCGTTTGCCCGTAGAGCATGCGCTCTTTTGAAAAGGTCACGAGCAGGCGTTCCCTTGCACGCGTCACCGCCACGTAGGCAAGGCGGCGCTCCTCGGCAAGCTCGTCGGGAAATTCCATATTTTTCTGCCCGGGGAAAACGCCGTCCTCCATGCCCGCCAAAAAGACGATGGGGAATTCAAGTCCCTTTGCACTGTGTACCGTCATCAAAACGACGGCGTCGGCGCTTTCATCATATTTATCAACGTCGGACACGAGCGCGACCTCTTCAAGAAATCCTGCAAGCGTCGGCGCTTCGGTGCGCTCCTCGTATTCACGCGCGGCGGAGACCAATTCCTCAATGTGGCGCACCCTCTCCTGTCCGCCCTCGCCCTCCGCACGGAGCATGTCGGCGTAGCCGCTTTTGGTGTATAATTCACCGATGAGGGCAGAAACGGATGAAAAAGAGGCGCGTATGCCGTTCATCATGTCCGTAAATGAAGTCAAGCGCGCGGCGGCACGTGACAGTACGGGATAGGTGGCGGCGCGCTCCATCACCTCGTACATACTGCACGCATCTGCCGCCGCCAAGGCCTCTACCGCCTCTGCCGTGGCATCGCCTATCTGCCGCTTCGGCTCGTTTAGGATGCGCTTCAAGCGTTGATTGTCTCTGAAATTCAAAATGACCTGCATGTAGGCGATCATGTCCCGAATTTCCTTGCGGTCAAAAAAGCGTTGACCGCCAAGCACGCGGTACGGAATGCCCGATTTGATAAACGAACTTTCCAAGGTGCGCGACAACTCGTTTAAGCGGTACAAAATCGCAATGTCGCGGTAACGGTACTTCTCCTCCACGACGAGTTGCAAGCATTTGTCAATGATATAACTCGATTCCTCCATGGGTGTCGGCGCACCGTAGACGGTGATAGGCTCACCCTCCGCTGCATCACACCAAAGGGATTTGTCGTGCCGCGCCTCGTTATGCGCGATAATGTCGTTGGCGGCCTCCAAAATGCGCTTGGTCGAACGGTAGTTCTGCTCCAATTTGATGACCTTCGCATCGGGAAAATGCGCGTCAAACTGCAAAATGTTCTCGACGGTTGCGCCGCGGAAGCGGTAAATGCTCTGGTCGTCGTCGCCCACCACCATCAGATTGCGAAGCCCGCCCGAAAGCAGTTCGGTGAGTTGCAGTTGGGCGCGGTTGGTATCCTGAAACTCGTCCACCAACACGTAGCGGAACTTATGTTGATAATAGGCGCGCGCTTCGTCCGAGTTTTGCAAAAGGAAGACCGTACGCATGATAATATCGTCAAAATCGAGGGCGTTGTTCGCAAAAAGCCTTTTTTCATAAAGGCGGTAGATCTCACCGATCTGCTTTAAGCGATAATTACCCCCGTCCTCAAAATCCTTTGCCTCCGTCAAACCATCCTTTGCACGACTGATGTGGCTCATGACGTCACGCGGCGACAGGAGTTTTTCGTCAATGTGCAACTCCTTCATGCACTGTGAGATCAGTCTTTTTTGGTCGTCCGTATCGTAAATGGTAAAGCCCTCTTGGTAGCCTGCCTCCTTCGTGTAGCGGCGAAGAATTCTCACGCACACGGAGTGGAAAGTACCCGCCCATACGGAGGCGGCGGCTTCGTCATCCTGTAAAGCACTCGACAGTCTTTCGCGGATCTCCTTGGCTGCCTTGTTTGTAAAGGTGATGGCAAGCACCGCCCACGGGGGACAGGGCTCACTGATAAAGACGGGCAACACCTCTTCAATCACTTCAATTGACTGTGTGGCGACGTCCTCCATTGCCAAAACGGTTTCCTCGTTCAGGTCGGCGGGCGCCGTTTTTGCATGGTACGCCTTGCCGTAACGGATCAAATGAACGATGCGTTGCACAAGCACCGTCGTCTTGCCGCTGCCTGCCCCCGCCAACACCAAAAGAGGCCCTTCTGTCGTACAAACGGCCTCTCTTTGCGGTGGGTTTAGCTTCGCCTCGTAATAGCGGCAAAACATGTTTTGCTTGGCACGTTCATAGCGTGCCGCAAGTGAAGATTCTCTTTGCATATATTCCGAACTTTCTGAACTTTCCAAACTTTCTCTTTTCTATTCTCGTCCCTGCCCTTGCCCCACTGTCAATTTTGTGCGCCCTTGTCACCAATGAAGCGATAAAGCGCACGCAAAAGTTCGGGCGTTGTCTTGACGTAGATGACGGACGGACGGTTTTTTTGGTCGGTGAATAAAAACCTGTACGCATCCGAGGCATGCACGCTTCCGCGGTAATCGTACACGGTAAGGCCCGCTTCGCGCGCCTTGGTCACGTCCGCCTCGGCGGCAGGAAGAAGTTCTCTTGCCTCTTTTAAGGATACGGTCAGTTTCGGTATGCGCTTGCCGTCCTTCAAAATATCCTCCACGGTGAGTGTCCCCTGTCCCACGCGCACCGCATGCTCAATGCACGCGTAGCGCCACGTATAATGGACGACTATCCAAAGAAAAACGGGAAGCACCGCCACAAGGGGCACAAGTCCTGTCACAAGCGCCGCGATAAAATAGGCCGCGGCAAAGAGTATATATCCCAAAATCAAAAGCAACCGCAAGCGCAAATTGCCGCCCTCGGCGCGTTGCCCGACCACGTATTCGGCGTGGTTCGGCAAATCGTTATCGTCGTACATGGTTCTTACCCTCTCTTTACCTCGAATAAAAATTCCAAAATCTTATATAGACGTTTTCGCTTTACTATCGTGCAAAAATCATTCTGCCTCAAAATAAGTGCCGATATCCTCGCCGTCAAGCAGACGGTACAGAATACTGGGATCTGCGCCGTTTGCAATGAGCATGGGGATGCCCGCCTCGGTGACGAGTTTGGCGGCGCGCAATTTGGTGCTCATACCGCCCGTGCCGCGCACCGTGCCCGCTTCACCGCCCATGGCGGCAACGCGCTCGTCAACCTTTTCTACGTAGGGGATACGTAAAGCATCGGGAAAACGGCGGGGGTCGCGGTCGTAAAGACCGTCAACGTCACTCAAATTGATTAAGACGTCGGCATGGCAGACGAGTGCCACGTAGGCAGAAAGGGTGTCGTTACCGCCGAAATTCAACTCATCGCTCGACACCGAGTCGTTTTCGTTGACAATAGGCACGCACCCCAATTTCAGAAGCTCGGCAAACGTTGCCTCCGCCGTATGGCGGCGCACGGGTTGATCAATGACGTCGCGCGTCATCAAGATCTGCCCGACGCAGTATCCGTAATCCGAAAAAAGCCGCTCGTAGAGTTTCATAAGTTGGCTCTGTCCAACGGCGGCAAGCGCCTGCTTTTCCTCGGTAGAACGGGGGCGGTGATCAACGCCCAAGCGCGCAATGCCCGCACTGACCGCGCCCGAACTCACCAAGACGACCTGCTTACCGCGGTTTTTAAAATCGCAAACCGTGCGCACCAATTCCTCAATGCGCTTTAAGTTCAAATGCCCCGTCTCATGGGTCAAAGTTGATGTGCCCACCTTGATAACCATACGGTGACAATCGGCAATATTCCACTTTTTTTTCAAAATCCTATTTCATTCCCTTCCAAAATCGTGTATAATAGAGCCGAAGGCATAAACGCCTTCGCCAATCCTTACGAATGTTCTATTCTATCATTATAACAGACAAATGAGAAAAAAGCAATCCCCGTCACCGCAAAAAAGTCACTTTTTTTACGTGTGGCGCACCGATGCCTTTTTTCGTTTCACCCGTCTTTCTTTCAGTCTGAAAAACAAGGAGAGATACCCGACAATGAAGAAAAGTTTGCCCGAACTTTTAGCGCCCGCAGGCTCCTATCAGGCCGTTCTTGCCGCCGTTTTGGGCGGTGCGGACGCCGTTTATCTCGGCGGTAGTGCCTTCAACGCGCGCGCCTTTGCCGAAAATTTGACGGACGACTTCATGAAGCGTGCCATTGACTACTGCCACGCGCACAACGTGCGTGTGTACGTCACGCTCAATACACTGCTTTACGATAAAGAACTTCCCGCATTCCTCGACTACGCCCGTTTGGTTGACACACTCGGCGCGGATGCCGTTATTGTGGCGGACGTGGGGGCGATTTCGCTTTTGCACCGCGAACTGCCAAACCTCAATATTCACGCCAGTACGCAGGCATCCGTCCATTCTGCCGACGGCGTGCGCGCCTTGGCGGCAAGCGGTGCCGTGCGCGTGGTGCTGGCACGCGAACTTTCCCGTGACAATTTAGCAGCCCTGCTTGCCGAAACCGACGTGCAAACCGAGGTTTTCGTCCACGGCGCGCTTTGCGTGTCCTTTTCGGGGCAATGCCTGTTCAGTTCCCTCGTCGGTGGCAGAAGCGGCAACCGCGGTCAATGCGCGCAACCCTGCCGTCTGCCCTACAACGGCGAAAACTACCCTCTCAGTCTGCAAGATCTGTCACTTGCCGCCCATATCCCCACCTTAATCGACATGGGCGTTTCCTCCCTCAAAATCGAAGGCCGCATGAAATCCCCTGCCTACGTCTACCACGTCTGCCGCATTTTCCGCCGCCTCCTTGACGAGAGGCGCGGTGCAACCGACGGTGAACTTGCCGAGCTTGCCGCCGTCTTTTCGCGCGGCGGCTTGACCGACCGCTATTTTGAAAACCGCGCAAACGAAAAAATGACGGGCATCCGCACCGAAGATGATAAGGCAACCTCGCGCCTTTTCGCAGAATACACCCCGACGGAAGAAAAGGTGGCGCTTGGCGCGCGCCTTGCCTTGCAGGCAGATGCGCCCACCCGTCTTACCCTTTGGAAAAAGGCGCGCCCTCATGAGTGCGTGACACTCGAAGGGCCGACACCCGAGCCTGCACGCGCGGCAGAAACCGACCGTGCGCGCTTAACGTCCCAACTCGTCCGCATGGGCGACACTCCCTTTTCGCTTGCCGATGAGGACGTTACGGTACAAGCGGATACCCCCCTCTTTCTGCCCGTTTCGTTTCTAAACAAATTGCGCCGAGAGGCGGTTGCCAAACTTCTTGGTCATAACCGTGATAGCGGTAGCGGGGAGGGCGGCGAACAAGCCCCCTACGCCGAAAAAAAGCGCGCGAAGAAAAAGACCGCCCACCAGATTGCCGTCGTTGAGCGCATGGAGCAGTTTGATGCCCTTTGCCGCTTTTACGGCGAAGATAGCCCCGCCGCACATAAAAAAGAAAGCGTCGCCACAGACGGTGTACCCACCGACCTTTTGCACGCGCACGGCATCGGGCGCGACCGCGGCGGCTTTGACCTCGTTTTCCTTTCCTATCTTGCACTCCTCGGAAACGAGCATACCCCCTTCGCCACCCTCCCCGACGGCGTGGTCATCCCACCCGTCGTCACCGAAACAGAGCGCGCCGAGGTGCTCACCGCCCTTCGCCGCTTCCGCACGTTGGGCGTTACCTATGCGCTCGTCGATAATATCGGCGCGCTTTCGCTTTCGCGTGAGGCAGGTCTTATCCCCTACGGCGGCATGCGCCTCAATATCACCAACAGCGAAACCGCCGCTTTTTACGAGCAAGCAGGACTTGTCGGCATGGTCCTCTCCCCCGAGCTTTCCTTGCCGCAAGCCCGAGATATCCCGTGCGGCACGCTCCCCGTGTATGGGTATTTGCCCCTCATGCTCACCGAGCGTTGCTTTATCCGCGAGACGGCAGGCGGCGGCGACCCCTGCGCCTTATGCGGTAAGACCTCTTTGACGGACAGGCGCGGCGTCACTTTCCCCCTCATGCGCGCATGGCCACACCGCAACGTCATCCTCAATTCGCGCCCCCTCTACCTTTTTGATAAGCAAAAGGAACTTTCCGCATCAAATATGCGCGGCGGTGCCGCCTTTTTCACGCACGAGAGTGCCGAGCGCACGCAAAAAATTCTTGCCATGCGCCAAAAAAAGGAAAAACCCGATACGGACATCCGCCGTATTGACATGTAAATAACACCCAAAGGGCGTGAAGGAAAACGCCCACGCGGTGCTATCGACAAGGAGATATACCATGCAAAAGGAAATAAACCGCGAGATAATCCTCGCCTCCGCCTCTCCGCGCAGAAAGGAACTGATGGAGAAGATGGGACTATCCTTTACCGTACACAAAACGAACGCCGAAGAAAGATACCCCGAGGGGCTCTCCCCTGCCGAGGCGGTCACCGTGCTCGCAACGGAGAAGGTGATAGAAGCCCTGCACGAGTTAGGAAAAGAGGCCAAGGGCAAAATCGTCGTCGGCGCGGATACGTTGGTCGAGGCGGACGGTGTTCCCCTCGGTAAACCGAAGGACGAACAGGATGCCCTCTTGATGCTAAAAAGCCTTTCGGGACGGAGCCACGCCGTGCATACGGGTGTCGCCCTTTATTTGGACGGCCGCCTGATTGCGCGCGCCATGACGACGGAGGTGGTCATGCGCCCCTATACCGAAGAAGAGGCGCTTGCCTATATAAAAACGGGCGAGCCGTTTGGCAAGGCGGGTGCTTACGCCATTCAAGGCTTGGGCGGTCAATTGGTCGCCTGCTGTAACGGCGATAAAACGAACGTCATCGGGCTTCCCTGCGACACACTTTCCGCCATGCTTGACGAACTGACGGGTTGCTAAAACGAAAAGCCCCTGCCACAACAGAAACAAAGGTGAGAACTGCCAATGAAAAGCGTTTCCAAAAATAAAATAGCCGTATCAAGTGCAAAAAAGAAGCACGCGCGTGCCGTTGTTTGCACCTTAAAGGAACTCTACCCCGACGCCACCTGTGCCTTGCAGTATGAGGGCGACCCCTTTCGATTGCTCGTCATGGGCAGACTGTCCGCGCAATGCACGGATGCGCGTGTCAACGTCGTCTGTCGGGAACTTTTTTCGCGTTTCCCCGATGCACGCGCCATGAAAGACGCCCCGATAGAGGAAATCGAGCGCATCGTGCGCCCATGCGGTCTTTTCCACGTCAAGGCCGCCGATATCAAAAACGCCTCGCGCATGCTCGTAGAGCGCTTTGACGGGGTGTTGCCAAGCGATATGGATGCACTCCTTCAACTCCCGGGGGTCGGGCGAAAGATAGCCAATCTTTTGCGCGGAGATTTATTCGGTCTGCCCGCCGTTGTGGCAGACACGCATTGCATCCGCATTTGCGGTCGCCTCGGCTTTTATCCCGAGAGTGAAAAACGCCCCGAGGTCGTGGAGAGGGTTATGACCGCCCTGCTACCGCCGGAGGAGAGTAGTGATTTTTGCCACCGTATCGTACAGTTCGGCAGAGATATTTGCACCGCGCGCGCCCCGTCGTGCGAGCGTTGCCCCCTCCCCTGCCCGCATCACAAAAAGGTTGGTGCAAGCAAAAAAACGATAAAGGACGCCCGATAAAAGGGTGAAAAAACGGTGTCTTATATATTTTTTATGTAAAAAAAGCAATTTTTTCTAAAAAAGGTATTGCTTTTTCGATTTGAATGTGCTAAAATAGTTTAGAATTATGTATATGATAGGAGAGTGGCTTAAAAATCCACTCTCTTTCATTTGCCATCCGTCTTGCATTCATCTGCAAAAAAGAGAACGGTATCGGCACGTCATACGCATCAATTTATTCTTACCCTAAAATGAAGAAAGGCCGTTCTTTCTATGAAAAAGAAAAGCATTGCCGAAACGGTTTCGGAGTTAATTGAACCTATCGTTGCGTCGGTCGGTTGCCTCCTTTGGGACGTGGAGTACGTCAAGGTCGGTGCCGAGTACCGCTTGATAGTCACCATCGACTCGGATGAGGGCATTACCCTTGACGACTGTGAGCGCGTCCACCGCGCCATCGACCCCGTCCTTGACGAGGCTGA
>JAZSOK010000041.1:0-23084 GCA_045536865.1 Eubacteriales bacterium | reverse complement strand
GACGTTTGGACTGATCAAGGCGATAGATTCCTTCCGCTTTGAAAACGGTGCGCGCTTTGCCACCTATGCCGCAAAATGCATTCAAAATGAAATTCTCATGTTTTTCCGTTCGCAGAAAAAATTGGCAATGGAGGTATCCATTAACGAAACCATCGACATTGACCGTGACGGCAATCCGCTTACCTACATGGATATTATTTCCGGCGATGATACCATAGCGGAGGATCTCGATCTTAAAGTACATACGGAGCGCGTGTTTACCCTTATCCGCGACGTCCTTGACGACAGGGAGAGGAAAATCATCGTGATGCGTTACGGACTGGGTGACGCGCCGCCCGCCACACAGCGTGAGGTTGCCAAAAAAATGGGGATCTCGCGCTCCTACGTCAGTCGCATTGAAAAGCGCGCGCTTGAAAAACTCCGCGAAAACTTCGGTTTTCGGTCGCCGACATTTGAGAATTAGATGCATGATTTTTGGGTATTATGGACATACTTTGACTGTAACGGGTACAAAAAGGCTCGTTATGAGTAAAGAAATTAGGAGAATACCGGTATGATCATGGACAGAATTGCCCTGATATTGACAATCGTCGGTGCCTTGAACTGGGGAAGCATCGGTCTTTTTTCCTTTGACATCGTGGCATGGATCTGCGGCGGCCAGACGGCACTTTTGAGCCGCATCATCTATACCGTGATTGCTTTGGCGGGTATCTGGTGCATTTCGCTTCTCTTCCGTACGGAAGAAAGACGCGAGAGCATCTCTGACCGATAAAACGGCACTTCACCATAGTATTTCAAAGGAAAAGGCAAGCCCGTTTGATTAAAGGACTTGCCCGATGCACGTTTTGAAAAAACGCCTTTGTGCCCAACTTCCTTTTGGGAAGTTGGGCAGTTTTTATTTGAAAACTAAAATCCTCTGCCTTCGTATCACAACGGTAAAATAACCGTAGCGCGCCGATGCACGCGAAAAACACTTGACTAACGGCACGCTTTCATATATAATGTTTTTCGAGCAGAGAGTATGTCAAACGGTATTTTTAGAAAGAAAGCCAAAGATTTTGAGAGGGGGGAAAAAGCGATGAAGAAAACAAATCATTTACTGTCCATTTTTCTTTCTTTTTTGAAAATAGGGCTTTTTTCCTTTGGAGGCGGCATTTCTATGATCCCCCTTATGGAGCGAGAGTTTATAGATAAAAGAAAGTGGATCGATCACGATGATTTTCTTAACTTGGTCATCATCGCAGAGTCAACCCCCGGGCCCATTGCTATCAATGCGGCCACGTACATTGGATATAAGGTTTCAAGATTTATTGGCGCATTGACGGCAACTGTGGCGATTTGTATTCCGTCTTTTGCCATTATCTATACGGTTTCGTTATTTTTCAATGCTTTTCTTGAAAACAGGATCATCGCAAACGCATTCAGCGGCATTCAAGCATGCGTGATTTATTTAATACTGTCCGCAGGCATCAAGATGTTCAAAAAAATGAAAAGAACACCCCTGAGCATTGTCTTGGCGGTCTTTACTTTCATTGTCATGATTGCCGTCTCCTTGTTTGCCTTCCGTTTTTCATCTATATTCTTCATTTTGATCGGTGCGGCGGTGGGCATCGTTGCTTACGTCATATCTCTTTGCAGACATAAAAGCAAAACGGAAGAGAAGGGGGAGGTGTGAGCGTGTATTTGCGATTGTTTCTAACCTTCCTTGAAATCGGCGCCTTCTCTTTTGGTGGCGGATACGGCATGATTGCTTTGATGAAGGAAAAATGTCTTGATTTCGGATGGCTGACAGAAGAAGAATTGATCAATTTTATAGCTGTTGCGGAATCCACGCCCGGCCCTATCGCCATCAATATGGCAACCTTTGTCGGCTCATCCCAAGGCGGTATTTTGGGCTCGCTTTTTGCGACGTTAGGGGTGGTTTTGCCTTCTTTTGTGATTATCCTCATCGTTGCCTCCCTCGTCGCTAATCTCATCAAGTACAAGGGCGTTCAGGCGGCAATTAAAGGGATAACGCCCGTGGTCATTGGCTTAATTGTCGCGACGGGAACAACCATGCTCTTGTCAATCGTCTTTGGCATTTCAAGGGTGGGGGACGGTTTATCGTTTGATTACAAATCGGCGGCTATATTGGCGATTTTGGTTACTGTAAGCCTTGTTTTCAAGAAAATCAGAAGGCGAGCGATATCTCCGCTTGTTTTGATCCTGACGTCTGCCGTGCTCGGCATAGGAATTTTTGGACTGTAACCGTCGCTTTAAGACTTTGTCGTATCATCAAGAAAAATCTTTGCAATATGACAATCGATTCAATAAAATATCGATACCCCCGACAGAGCATCCTGCTCTGTCGGGGGTATCTTCTTTATGAAAAAAGTTTTTTATTTTTGCAATATTTTCTATTCTAATTTTTCTATTAACATAGACTTGTATGTTCGGCAATGCCCAAAATTCTTCATGTGCGCTTGCCTTTTTTTGATTGGCGTGGGCGGAAAACGCCCTTTGTGACAAAAATCTCAAAGAAATAATATATTGCTATCGGTAGGCTTTTTCAAAAGAAAGAAAAAGAATTTCCATCATCTTCCTGACTAAACACTGTGGGTTTGTGGCAAAAATAGCAATGAGAGGAAACGTGACAAAGGAAATGAAGAAGGGCGGAAAAAAGATGAACATAAAGCGCGGCGATATTTTTTATGCAGATTTGAGCCCCGTCGTGGGGAGTGAGCAGGGCGGACTTCGCCCTGTGCTTATCGTGCAAAACGACGTCGGCAACCGTTACAGTCCCACGGTCATTGCGGCGGCCATTACAAGCAGGCTCGGGAAGACAAAGTTGCCCACACATATCGACATTTATGCGGCGGAGGTCGGTCTTGCCAAGGATTCCGTCGTCCTTTTGGAGCAAATTCGTACATTGGATAAGCGGCGATTGAAAGAAAAAATGGGGCATTTGAACGAAGGGGTGATGGCGCAAATTGACGGCGCTATTGCGGTCAGTTTCGGCCTTGAAGGGGCGGATGACATCCGTGAGGCTTCGCGCCGCGTGTATACGCACCGTGACGAAAAAGAGGCGACACCGAGCGAAGGACTTGACGTAAAAGACGGTACGCACGGCGAGGTTAGAAAAGAGCGACAGGCGTAGGGTGTCTTACACCTCGCCCTTAAAACGGCGAACGGCATCGAGCATTTGCTCGTCGTAAAAGTTTTTGGGAAGCACCTCAAAGTCCACTTTATCCGTTGTCAGCAGCAAGGGGAGAAAATGACTGCCCGAAACGATGAAATGTTCAAGGAGCGTGCATTTTGCCATAGAGAAGGTTTCTTTAATGGCGGCGGTCGTTTGGATATCCGCGTTTGACGGGCGGACGTTGCCAAAGGGATGGTTGTGTGCAATGACGGCGTAGGTAGCACCCCTGAAAAGGACAAGCTCCGTCAGTCTTCGGACGGTTAAATTGGCGGCGTTGACAGAGCCTTCACCAACGCAGATCATGTCTATTTTATTCATCTTTGCATCTAAAAGAAGCAAAAAGACGGTTTCGCGCACGAGTCCGATATAGCGGTAGACAAGCATACTGCCGATTTTTCTGGCAGAATTGAGCGCGCCCGCCGATGCATTGCCGTTGATGCAGGCGGTGCTATACGCGGGGAGCGCCATATTCAGAAGCACGGCGACGTGCTCGGTAAAGCCCTTTTCTGCCAACTGCTCCGACGTGGCGGCGCAGATGTAGGGCAATTGATCGTAGGTGTCCAAAAGCGCGGCGGCCGTTTCCTCGGCGCGCTTTTTGGGACGAACGGCAAAGGAGAGCAGGCGAGACAAGAGGTGTCTCGTATGCTCGTTTTCCTTTTGGGGAAATTGCACGCCGTTTTCTGTGAATTGTACGGGCATGACGGGCACGTTTTCGCCGACATCCTCCCATGTGGTGGGAGAGAGCAGAGCGTTTGCGCGGAAAGCGGGCATGGAACAGGGCGCATTTTTGTGGAACATATCAACGGGATCGAGCAGATTGGTTGACGGTGTGGGAGGCGCAAGCGATATGTACTTTTCGCCCGACACCAGATAATGTTCAAGCAGTGTGAGGTCCAAAAGTGTAAAGGCCTCTCTTATCATGCGCGTGGTATTCTCGTCATCCAAGGTGGGGATGAGCAGACTGTCGGGGTGATTGTGCGCGACGGCGACCATCGAGGCGTGCTTGTTCATTGCCATACGGCAAATTTCGTTTGGATGAATTTGCGCCGAATGGATGGAACAGTAGCCGAGTATGTCAAAGGAAATGGGCTCAAAGTTATTGTTGAGGAAAAGAGCCGTGACAACCTCCTCGTTTTTATCGCGGTAAAAATTCGCAAAGAAATCGCCAACCGCCGTGTAAGAATGCAGAGGTTGGCGTACGCACGGTTGATTTTCCAAGGCGCTTGCCGCAAATTCGGAGAAGGTACGCAAAAACGATGCGGTATGAGGACCGACACCTGCAACCTTGACGAGTTCCTCTTCGCTTGCGCGAAAGACGTTCAAAAGAGAGCCGAAGCGGTCAAGCAGTGCATGTGCAAGGGGATTGGTATCCTTTTGCGGAATGGGATAAAAAAGAAGCATTTCAAGAATCTGATGCTCGTGAAAGCCAAGGAGGCCGCCTCTTTTGAACTGGGTTTTCATGCGTTCACGATGGCCGATATGAGAATGGGTGGGCAAGGCATTCTTGCGCGGGGATGATGAGGACATGATCTCTCCTTTCAAAGCAAGATTTGCGTTCTTGCCTTTTGTGTGGTGAACGCATGTGCGATCCTAACAATTCTATTATATATGAAAAAGCATAAAAAGTCCATATCTTGACGAAAAAAAGTATTGCCGCGCCCGCTTTTGTAAAAAAGGGTGGAAGGTTGACGAAAAAATGCGAAAAATTGCGTAAGTCGCCTTGACCGCCCCCCGATTAAGTGGTATAATAAATAACGTAATCATGATGCCGTTGGCAAGGAAAAAATTTTGCCGACCTTGAAAACATAGGGATGGACAGGAGTTTGACAATGGAGAAATTAAAGAAAAAGATTTTGAGCGAGGGACGCATCGGCGTTGGAAACGTCTTGAAGGTTGACGGATTTCTCAATCACAGAATGGACGTTGATTTTCTTTGCGAGGTCGGACAAGAGTTTTATCGCTTGTTTGGCGATCAGAACGTGACGAAGATTTTGACGGTGGAAGCGTCGGGCATCGGCATTGCCTGCTTGGCGGCGCAGTATTTCCACGTGCCCGTTGTCTTTGCAAAAAAGTCTGTGACCTCCAATATTTCGGCGGGTGTCTATATGGCGAAGGTGGATTCCTACACCCACAAGCGGACGAACGACATCGTTGTGTCGCGTGATTTCCTTTGCAAAGATGACAGGGTGTTGATTATTGATGATTTTCTTGCCAAGGGATGCGCGTTGCTCGGCATGGTCTCGATTTGCCGTGAGGCAGGTGCCACCGTCGTCGGCGCGGGTATCGTCATTGAAAAGGCGTACCAGGGTGGCGGTGATGCCGTGCGTGAGATGGGCATTCGCGTGGAATCTCTTGCAAAAATTGCCGCAATGAGCGAAGAAGAGGGCGTCACCTTTTTGGAGGATTGACCGCTTTTTTCGAAAAAGGGAAAAGAATAAAAGGGGAAAGGCATTCGCCGTTCCCCTTTTTGCATGAAGTCAAAGACATCTTCGCCCGTTAATTAAAAAACGCCGATACTATTGCAAAAAGGCGCTTTCCACAAAGAAATCGGCGCTTTTTTTGAAAAAAGCGGGCAAAAGTTTTGCCTTTTTAAAAAGTGGTCGTGATTTTTTTCACTTTTCTCTTGACAAATCATTTTTGAGTATGTATAATAATATGTGCGAATTTGTGACTGTTTGGAAAAATGGGGGTGCGAAGATGAAACTGGACGTTCGTTCTCTCGTCGCGGAGGAAAAGCAATCCTTGCCTTTTTCTTACGCCCTTCAACTTTCCGAGGATGACGGTGACGGTGCAGACGGTGTCGATATTGGCGGCATGCTTCTTGCCCGTACGGCACAGGTCGTGGGTGAGGTTAACAGCGTTGCAGGATGCCTTTACGTGAAGGCGGAGGTTTCCGTCGATTATACGACGGCTTGTGCGCGGTGTCTTTCCAACGTTTGTCGCACGCACACCTTTTCCTTTGAACGTCACATCGTACCCATCGGTCAGTTCACGGGTTTGGGCGAAGATGAGTCAGACACTTATCTGCCTATTGTGGACGGCACGGTCGATATGGATGAGGCACTGAATGAAGCGCTCATTCTGTCGCTCCCTCTGCGTGTCCTCTGCCGTTGTGATTGCGCGGGACTTTGCCCTCGTTGCGGTAAGAACTTGAATGAGGGACAATGCGATTGCCCTGTCAAGGAGACGGATCCCCGTATGGCGCCCTTGCAGGCCTTGCTTGACAAATTAAAGGCGAGCGAAGAGTCTGCTAAATAAGTCGAGAGAACACTCTTGACGATGGCCGAAAGGCTTAAAAAAGATTAAAGAACAGGGCGCGGTGCGCTCATTAAACCAAGGAGGTGTAGATTCATGGCAGTACCGAAGAAGAAGGTTTCGAAAGCACGCAGAGATAAAAGACGTTCCAGCGTATGGAAGTTAGAGACTCCCGGCATGGCAAAGTGCCCGAGTTGTGGTGAATACAATCTGTCCCACCGTGTATGCAGAAATTGCGGCAAATACGATGGACAGGTCGTCATCGAGAAGAAGGAAGCGTGAGGACGGACGGCATAGACGTATGCCGTGCTTGTCTATCAAAAAATGCTATTGACGTTGCGCGCGCACGTCAATAGCATTTTTTGTTTTTGTTTGCCGAGGGCAGGGTTACTTACACAACCGACGTGCCGTTTCGACAAGGTCCTCGGCGCGCAAATGGCAATCGGCAAGCAAATTAACGTGCTCCGTCGGGCGGACGAAGCGGTCGCGGATGGCATGGATATGGTGGACGATGCCGCGGCGAGAAAAATCATCGCGGAGTCTGTCGGCAAGGAGCATGGACGCGCCGCCGTCATAGATGCCTTCCTCTAAAAAGATGACCGCCTGCACGCTTTTTGGCAGTTTTGCAAGGAGTTCATCCCCCACCATGTCGTAGGGCTTTAACTGTTCAAGTAAGAATACGCCCGTGGCAATGCCCTCTTTTTTTAAGAGTTTTTTGGCACGCAGAGCCTCTTCCATGACCTGTCCGTAGCCGACGATGGCGACCGTAATCTTTGCGCGCGGCGACACGTCGGCGCGCACGGGCATGAAGGGGGCGGTGTCGTCGTAAGGAGGAAACGCCTCCAAAAGAGAGGGGCGATCCGTAGCGTTTGGATAGCGCACGGCAGTGGGGGCGGACGAGGCAGCCATCTCATGCAAAACGCGTTGCAAGGAGGCAATGGATATAGGGGCGTACAGGGTGACGTTTGGAATATGGGAGAGAAAAGCCACGTCAAATACGCCGTGATGCGTGGGGCCGTCTCCCGATGCAAGGGCGGCGCGGTCGATACAGAGGCGGATGGGCAAATTTTGCAATGCGGCATCGTGCAACACGTTGTCGTAGGCGCGCTGCAAAAAGGTGGAGTAGACGGCGAAAAAGGGTTTTAGCCCGCCTGCCGCCAAACCCGAAGCGAAGGTGACGGCGTGCGCTTCCGCTATACCCACGTCAAAAAAGCGGTCGGGATGCGATGCGCGAAATACGTCAAGCCCTGTGCCGTTCGACATGGCGGCGGTGATTGCCACGATGTCTTTATCGGCGCTCGCCATACGCGTCAACTCCTTGCCAAATGCAAGCGGAAAGGTTTCACCGCTTGACTTTGCGGGGGCGACGCTGTGGTAGCGACGGGGTGCATGCTCGGCAGGGGCGTAGCCCTTGCCTTTTTTTGTGCGCAGGTGAAGGACGACGCTTTCGCCCTTGTTTTTGGCAATGTGCAGAAGTTTTTCTACGGTATGATAATCATTGCCGTCGGCAGGCCCTAAATAGAAGAGCCCCAACTCCTCAAAATAATTGCTTGAATACAGAATATTCTTGACTGATTTTTTGATATTTTTCACCGCTTCAAAGCAAGCGTTGCCGACCAAGGGGATGCGCTTTAACGTTTTGGCGGTTTGCATTTTCGTGCGTGTGTAACTTCCCGATGAACGGATTTTTGCCATGTAGTGCGCGAAATGGCCGATGTTCTTTGAAATGGACATTTCGTTTTCGTTGATGATAAGTATGAGGCGCAAATCGGGGGAGCAGTTGTTCAGTGCCTCGTGCACAAGTCCGCCCGTGCAAGCACCGTCACCGACGACGGCAACGGTGTAGTTTTTTCGCCCTGCCAAACGGTCTGCCTCCGCAAAGCCGACGGCGGCGGAGAGGGCAGTTGAACTGTGACCTGCGCCAAAAGGATCGTACACGCTTTCCTCTCGCGTGGTAAAGCCCGAAAGACCGCCCGGTTGACGAAGGGTGTGGAAGGCGTCCTTTCTGCCCGTCAAAATCTTGTGGACGTAACTTTGGTGACCGACGTCGAAAATGATGCGGTCGTTCGGTGTGTCGAAAACACGGTGAAGCGCCATAGTCAACTCGACAACGCCCAAATTGGAGGCAAGGTGGCCGCCCGTTTTTTCAACGTGTTCAATTAAAAAGTGGCGCAATTCCTCTGCCAGCGGCTCCATGGCCTCACTCGGGAGGTTGCGCAGATCCGAGGGGGAGGAAATAGTATCTAAGTAAGGGGTGTTCATATGATATCTTCCTTTTTTGTGGAATGGTCGTAAGGGCGGGGAATTGACGGTGCCGTTATCCTCTTTTTACCATAGGATAGGTGCTCTTGGCGGAGGAACGGGAGGGGGCGGTGCCGATAACCTTTTTGTAGGCGCGGAAAAAGGTGGAATACTCATTGAAGCCCACGCGGTAGGCACTCGCATTGGCGCTCTCCCCGTCCGCTATCATTTGCTTTGCAAGGAGAATGCGCTTTTTGCAGAGATAATCCATGATGGAAATGCCGTTCCATTCCTTGAATGCGCGGCAGAGGTGGTATTTACTGACGAAAAAGCGATTTGCCAAATCGTCAAGCGTGATTTCCTCCGTCAAGTGCAAGTTGAGATACTGAACGACACGGGCGCCAAGCGGCTTGTTGGCGGTTGACGCACTGTCGGGCTTGGCCTCCGAAAGCAAAACGAGCGCACCCGTTAAGGTCACGCGGAGCATTTCGGTGGCGGCGGTCGGCGTCATATCGGAAAAGGACTGCAAGAGTTCCAAAAGAGAATGAAGGGCAGGGGGGACCGTATTCGAGGAATAAAAGGCGGCACGCCCCTTTTGCGCGTCAAGACAGTGTAGCATCTTTTCGTCTATGGCGAAGACGTCGGAGAGGTCGAAGTTGATGACAAAGCGCTCGTAGGGACAGTCCTCTTCGGGGATGACGTAATGGTACTCTCTTGGCGGAATAATTAAAAGGGAATGGGGGTGCAACAGGTATTCCGTGCCCTCAACGATGTACTTGCCCCGACCGTTTGCCACGTAGATCAGTTCAAAGTTCTCGTGAAAATGGCTGATAAATTTTCCCTTCACGGGGCACGTGTTGACGGAATAGTGATAATGCAAACTCTGATTGGATAGGTTGAGAGAATGGTAATTCACAAGTGGTCCCTCCGCTTGAAAAATGAAAACGGTAACGGACAGTCACCTTTTTCACGGCTTACTGTTTACACGTACCTTGATTATATCATTTAAGAGCAATAAATGCAATAGTTTTTGCAATATAAACAATGTTTTTTTCAAATTTCTTGTGCTACAATGAAGTTGTGAAAGCGTTGGCTTTTGAAAAATGCGAAAATCAAATGAATAAATGCTTTATAAAAGGAAGAAAATGATGAAATTAGGCGCTCAATTTTATTCCATTCGTCATGAAACGGACACACCCGAGAAGCTTCACGCGAGTTTTGCAAAAATTGCGGATATCGGCTACGAAATTACGCAAATGTCCGGAATTTGCAAGATGGAGGCAGAGGCGCTCCGCGATCTTTCAACCGAGTTTTCTTTGCCGATCACCTGCACGCACAGTGCATATGACCGCATCGTAAACGATACGGAGGCGTTAATTCAAGAGCATAAAATTTACGGTGCGGACACCATCGGTATAGGAAGTTTGCCCGAAGCACTTCGCACACCCGAGGGGGCGAAAAAGTTCCTTGCAGATATTGCCGAGCCGATGCGTAAAATTAAGGAAGCAGGTCTTTATCTTGCTTATCACAACCACGCATTTGAATTTGACATTAAGGTTGACGGCAAGATGCTGTACGATGTACTCATTGAGGAATGCACGGATCTGCATTTTATCATGGATACCTACTGGGTGGCATACGCGGGATACGATCCCGCTTTGTATATTGAAAAAATCGGCGGCGCGCGCATGAAGAACATCCATTACAAAGACCTTTCCGAAAAGGACCGTTCGATATGCGCCTGCGGTGACGGAACGCTTGATTTTGCTGCTATCACCGACGCCTGTGTCAAGGCGGGCGTGCCGAACGCTTTGGTGGAGCAGGATAACGCGCCCGATTTCCCCGACGCTTTTGAGCAGTTGGCAAGAAGTTACCGTTATCTTTTACCAATCATACAAAAAACTCGGTAAAAAGGAAAAGAAACAGACATGGCAAAATTTGTGTTTTCCGCGTTTGCGGACGAGGCGGCAAATGAATTTTCAGAGCAAATCAGAGCATTGAAGGAAAACGATATTCATTACATCGAGCCGCGTAGCGCGAATGGCACGAGCGTGCTTTCCCAAACCCCCGAGGAGTGGCGCGAACTTCGCCGCATGCTTGATGAGGCAGACATTCGCGTGTATTCCTTTGGC
This sequence comes from Eubacteriales bacterium, assembly GCA_045536865.1. Taxonomy (GTDB): domain Bacteria; phylum Bacillota; class Clostridia; order Oscillospirales; family CAG-272; genus UBA1740. Next base: position 12,278 of record JAZSOK010000041.1, on the reverse strand, counting down.
TCACCGATTGGCAAGTTTTCAATTGATGAGGATTTTGAAACGCACTTGACGGATTTTCGCCGTGCCCTTGATTGTGCGCACGCGCTCGGCACGGACAAAATACGCATGTTCAGTTTCTTTGTACCGCAGGATCGATTGCTTGAATGCCGCGATGAGGTGATGCGCCGCATGAGCATCATGCTCGACATGGCAGAGGAGGCAGGCATTACCCTCTGCCATGAAAACGAATCGCGCATCTACGGACAGATGCCGAACGAGGTCGAGGATCTTCTGGACACGCTTCCCAAACTCGAAGGTATCTTTGATGCCGCCAACTACCGTATGAACAATGCGGACGTTTTATGCGGTATTGACGTCACCTTGAAGCGACTTGCCTACGTGCATGTCAAGGATGCGATTTACGAAACGCAGACTATTGTGCCTGCGGGCGAGGGCGAGGGCCGCTATGCAGAGGTTCTTGCAAAAATTGATGCGGCAACCGACGAAACGGTCGTTTTGACCCTTGAGCCGCACCTGTTCCTTTTTGATGCATACAAGCAAATAGACGCCCACGAGTTGAGGGGCAAATATGCCTTTAAGAACAAACGCGAGGCCTTTGATTTTGCTGTTCGCGCACTTGAAAAATTATTAACCGAAAACGGATATAGGAAAGGGGAAAATGCAGTATGGAGCAAGTAAGATACGGCATTGTCGGTCTTGGCAATCAAGGAAAGTGTTATGCAGGTATTTTGACAAGCGGTGACGTTAGCGGCGCGGTGTTGACTGCCGTATGCGACGTCGACGAAAAGGCGCGCGAGGCATTTCGCGCAAAGCATGCGGACATCCCCTGCTTTCAGTCGGCGGCGGAAATGTTCCTCTCGGGACTTTGCGACGTTGTGACTATCGAAACGCCGCATTACAGCCACCCCGCCCTTGCTATGCAGGCACTGGATGCAGGGCTGCACGTCATCGTTGATAAGCCCGCAGGTGTGTATACCAAGCAGGTAGAGGAAATGCTTCGTTTCCACGAGGAAAAGCACAGCGACCTCATTCTCGGTATCATGTTCAACCAACGCAACAACCCCTTGTTTAAGAAAATGCGCCAAATGATCGCCGAAGGACGCCTTGGCGAAATCAAGCGTACAAACTGGATCATCACCGACTGGTATCGCACGGATGCCTATTATAAGAGTGGCTCGTGGCGTGCGACGTGGAGCGGCGAGGGCGGCGGCGTGCTTTACAATCAGGCACCGCATAACCTTGACCTCTTCCAATGGATCGTCGGTATGATGCCCGTGCGCGTGCGCGCTTTCTGCCACTTCGGCAAATGGCATCCCATTGCCGTTGAGGATGACGTGACGGCGTACGTGGAGTATGCAAACGGCGCAACGGGTACGTTTATCACCACCACCGCCGATGCACCCGGTACCAACCGCTTTGAAATCGTCGGCGATCGCGGCACGCTTCTGTTTGATAACGGTAAGTTGACCTTTACCGAACTTGACGTCTCGGAGCGCGAGCATTGCGCAACTGCCACGGAGGGCTTCGCCGCACCAAAGGCGGTGGTCACGACCATCGAATGCAACGAGGAGCATCCGCAACACAAGGGTATTTTCCAAAATGTGACGAACACCTTGCTTGGCAAGGAAACGCTGTATGCACCCGCATCGGATGCACTGAACGGCGTGCAACTGGCAAACGCCATGCATCTTTCAACGTGGCTTGACCGCACGGTAGAATTGCCCTTGGATGGCGATTTATTTTTGAAGGAACTTGACCGTCGTCGCGCAAGCGAGGAATAATCAATGAATGAACGTATGACGCGTACCGCAAAAAAAGCGTTTCGCGTAATGGTGGTCGGATGCGGCGCTATCGGCAGTCTGCATGCCGCATGCTTGCAGAAAATGCCCTCGGTTGAGATCGTCGCTTTTTGCGACATTCAAACGGAAAGGGCAGAAAATTTAAGGCAGAAGCATGCACTGTCCGCCACGGTAGGGGATGACTACGAGGGCATGATTCGGACGCTTACCCCCGATGCCGTGCATATTTGCACGCCGCATCATCTTCATTGCGCGATGACTGTTTCGGCAATGAAGGCAGGGGTAGGGGTCTATCTTGAAAAGCCCGCCGCCATCTCAAACGAGGAAATTGAAACCATGCTTGTAGCGGAGAAGACCTACGGGGGGCGCGTATGCGTTTCCTTCCAAAATCGGTTTTTGCCCCGCACGCAAGTGGCGTATCGCCTGTGTCAATCGCACGGCGCTTGAAACGGGCGGTGACATGCCAATAACGCTTGCCTCTTCTGCCGTTTCTGTCGAGGTGCTGCTCGCTGCCTACCGTTCGGGTGGTCAAGAGATCTTGCTTGCCGAAAACATCGGGCGCGACGTGCCGACCATTCCCGATGCCTTGCATCTCGATTGATAAAAAATGATAAAAGATATTAAAAAGATAAAAGATATTAGAAGGAGTATTTGCCATGAAAATGACATTTCGTTACTACGGCGATGACGATCCCGTAAAACTGGGAGCCATTCGCCAAATTCCGCGCATGAGCGGCGTTGTGACGGCACTCTACTCGGTGCCTGTCGGTGAGACGTGGGAAACGCCCGACATTTTGGCCGCGCGCGAAAAAATCCATGCAGAGGGCCTTGAAATGGAGGTTATCGAGAGCGTGCCCGTTCACGAGGAAATCAAACTGGGCTCGCCGCGCCGTGACGCACTGATTGAAAATTACTGCCGTACCATCAAAAATTTGGGTATGGCAGGGGTGCGCGTCGTTTGCTATAACTTCATGCCCGTCTTTGACTGGGTGCGTAGCACCCTCCGCTATCCGACGGGGGACGGCTCATACTGCTTGGCATATGACGCCGAGGTCATTTCGCGCCTTGATCCGAAAAAGCAATCGCTTTCCTTGCCCGGATGGGACGAAAGTTATACGCGCGAGGAATTGCAAGGGTTGCTCAACCGTTACCGCGACGTGGATGCGGAGAAGCTTTTTGAAAACTTGGTGTATTTTCTGACGAAGATCATGCCCGTTTGCGAGGAGTATGACGTTTCGATGGCCATTCACCCCGATGATCCGCCGTGGAGTTTGTTTGGTCTGCCGCGCATCATTTGTGATGAAGCGGGCATTGACAGACTGCTTTCTGCCGTGCCGAGCAAGAAAAACGGGTTGACCTTCTGCACGGGCTCTCTTGGCGCAAGCAGGGGCAACGACCTTTGCCGTATGGCAGGGAAGTACGCCGCTATGGGCAGAATTCACTTTGTGCATGCCCGTAATATTCGCTTTGAGGATCACGGCGAAGGGGCGGACAAGTTCTTTTTCCACGAGAGCGCGCACCCGACGGAATGCGGCTCACTGGATATTTACGGCATTCTCCGCGCTTTGTATGAAAACGGCTTTGACGGCTACATGCGCCCCGACCACGGACGGCACATTTGGGGCGAGGAAGGTCGCCCGGGTTACGGTCTTTACGACCGTGCGCTTGGCGCGTGCTATCTGAACGGCGTGTGGGAAGCACTTGAAAAAACATTGCCTCGGAAAGAGAAGTAAGGAGGAAGTATGGCAGGATATTCTTTTGATTTTACGGATAAGGTCGTCGTTATCACGGGCGGTGGTGGCGTTCTTTGCTCTGCCTTTGCCACTTCATTGGCTGCATCGGGTGCCAAGGTTGCCGTTTTGGATATCAACGGCGAGGCGGCAGAGGCGGTGGCAAGCGACATTCGTCGGGCGGGTGGTCAGGCCATCGGATGTGTGGCGGATTGCCTTTCCAAAGACAGTTTGGAGGCGGCACATCAAACCGTTCTTTCCACCTTCGGTCCGACCGACATTTTGATTAACGGCGCAGGCGGCAACAACCCCCGTGCCACAACGGCGAATGAAGTCTTTACCGACGAGGCGTTTGCCGATGCCGCTACCACAGACTTTTTTGCATTGCAACCCGAGGGCTTCCGCTTTGTCTTTGATTTGAACGTGACGGCGGCGTTTTTGACGACGCAGGTCTTTGCAAAGGACATGGCAGAAAGAAAAACGGGTACGATTTTGAACGTTTCTTCGATGAACGCCTTCCGACCGCTGACAAAAATCCCCGCGTACAGTGCGGCCAAGGCGGCGGTATCCAACTTTACGGAATGGCTCGCCGTTCATTTCGCGCCCGCCGGCGTTCGCGTCAACGCCATTGCCCCCGGATTTTTCGTCACCAACCAAAACCGAGCGCTACTATTTGATGCACAGGGCAACCCCACCGCCAGAACGGAAAAGATTTTGCGCAACACGCCAATGAATCGCTTCGGCGCGCCCGAGGAATTGCTCGGCGGCGCGATGTATCTTCTCTCCAATGAGGCGGCAGGATTCGTCACGGGTATCGTTTTGCCGATTGACGGCGGTTTCTCCGCTTATTCGGGCGTTTGATGTTTTTTTGGATAGGTACTTGACAAATCGTTTGGATTATGTTATAATTTGCCCGTAAACCGATGAGAAAGAGGAAGTAATCCTTGATGTTTTCGGCACAGAGAGTCGCGGAGGGTGTGAGCGCGGCGCGAAATGCAGGGATGAATGGGCTTTCGAGGGCGAGCCGAACCTGACTTCATTTGACTGTTGGGTAGGTAAGACGGAGAGGCACTTCGTGAACAACGGACGCGGATATGATGGTATCCGTATGAGAGGACGCACAGCGTCAAGCAGGGTGGCACCGCAGAGATTTTCCTCTGTCCCCGCAAATTCGCAGGGACAGAGGTGTTTTTTTACCTCTTCCCCCAAAAAAGGAGAAAGGACAATACCATGAAAAACGAGAAAATTCCCTACAAAATTTATCTTGAAGAATCGGAGATGCCGACGACGTGGTACAACGTGCGCGCCGACATGGAAAAGAAGCCTGCACCGCTTTTGAATCCCGAAACGCACGCGCCGATGACGGCAGAAGAACTGTCCGTTGTCTTTTGCGAGGAACTTGTCAAGCAGGAACTTGACGACACCAATCGCCATATTCCCATTCCCGAGGAAATTCGCAACTTCTACCGCATGTACCGTCCCGCACCTCTTGTGCGCGCCTACTGCTTGGAAGAGAAGTTGCAGACGCCTGCCCATATTTACTACAAGTTCGAGAACAACAACACCTCGGGCAGTCACAAATTGAATTCCGCTATCGCACAGGCGTATTATGCGAAAAAGCAGGGGCTTAAAGGCGTGACGACGGAGACGGGCGCGGGACAGTGGGGCACGGCGCTCTCCATGGCATGCGCGTATTTTGGTCTTGACTGTGAGGTATACATGGTCAAATGCTCTTACGAGCAAAAGCCCTTCCGCCGCGAGGTCATGCGTACCTACGGCGCAAGCGTGACACCCTCCCCCTCCGAAACGACCGCCGTCGGCAGAAAGATTTTGGCAGAGCATCCCGGTACAACGGGCAGTCTTGGTTGTGCCATTTCCGAGGCAGTCGAAACGGCGCTTGCAAAGGACGGCTATCGCTACGTCTTGGGAAGTGTATTAAACCAAGTGCTTTTGCATCAGTCCGTCATTGGCATGGAAAGCAAAATTGCCATGGACAAATACGGCATTAAGCCCGACATCATTATCGGTTGCGCAGGTGGTGGCTCTAACTTGGGCGGTTTGATTTCCCCCTTTATGGGCGAGATGCTTCGCGGTGAGGCGAATTATCGGTTTATCGCCGTTGAGCCTATTTCCTGTCCCAGTTTGACACGCGGTGTCTATGCTTACGACTATTGCGACACGGGCATGGTTTGTCCGCTTTGCAAAATGTATACGCTCGGTTCAAGTTACATTCCCTCCGCCAGTCATTCGGGCGGACTTCGCTATCACGGCATGAACTCCGTTCTCTCCGAACTTTACGATCAGGGGTATATGGAGGCGCGCGCCGTGGAGCAGACGTCGGTCTTTGAGGCGGCAGAGTATTTTGCGCGCGTGGAGGGCATTTTGCCCGCCCCCGAAAGCAGTCACGCCATCCGCGTTGCCATAGACGAGGCCATTCGTTGCCGCGAAACGGGGGAGGCAAAAACCATCCTCTTCGGCTTGACGGGCACGGGCTATTTCGATATGGCTGCCTACGAAAAGTACAATAACGGTGTGATGAGCGATTACGTTCCCACCGATGAAGAAATTCTTGCGGCACGCGCCAAGTTGCCATCCATGCAGTGATTTTCAAAAAAGCATAAAAAAAGAGGCTATATCACCGATTGATATAGCCTTTTTTATTTGGTTATCGCGGATTTTGCGCTTCTTACGGTCACACATGATGCGTTTTTACTTTTACGTGGACGGTGATTGCGCGGGGAGCGCGTTATAAAACTCGTAAAACGAGGACAGGTCAGTATCATCGTTTAGGGGATAAAAGACGGAGGTCAGTTCTTGCGTACAGGTGACGCTGCCGACAATGCCGAGGGCGGCCTCGTAGGTGCAATGTAGCGTCATGGAAACGGGCATCCAATCCTTTCGTACCGTTAGGTCAAGGGTGAGTGCGGAGAAGGTGGGAGCGCCATCTAAACCGCCGAAGGCACTCATTTGTCGTGCGGCGAGGGTGGCTGCCTTTTCGGGGCAGAGAACAAGGTGATAGGTATACGTGCCGTTTGCACTTGATGCAAGGGTTACGTCGGTGAGGGTGCTTTCGCTTATGATATAGCCCATCATGCCGTCGTGGTCGGGCGGCGCACCGTACACGTTTTCGTACTCCTTGCGCGTGGCAAGTGCGAGCGCGCCGTCTTCATCTTGGCGATAAAGAACGTCGCCGCCGTTTTTCGTCAGGCAGGCGTGCGCGACGTTGACGAGGAGGGAAGACGATGTTGCCTCCTTAAAGTAGGCGCCGTCCTTTTTGACGGTGCGGTCGGCAAGGGTTTGCGTATAGGTGAAAAACGCCTTTTTTGCCTCCGTTTTACCTGTCGAGCGGATTTCATAGTTAGGCAGTTCTTTCAACTTGGCAAGATAAACGAAAACAGCCTCGCGTGGCGAAAGGGCGTCAGGGGAGGCACCGCCTTCGTCGGGGATAAGGGTTGAGGTTTGTGCCTCGGGGGGCGTTTTCGTTTCCGCATCGGTTGCCGCCTGACAGGCAGAGAATGCAGTAAGCATCCCTATGATGCCGAGGATGGCGATGATTTTGAAAAAGATTTGCACGATAACTCCTTTCACGTATCCGAAGGGTGCAATGTTATAAACATTATAGCATAAAGCGCCTTTTTTTGCAAGCGGCGAAGGAGGTACACGTAGCGCTAAAAAAAGAAGAAAATATTTATTTTTTTTACAAAAAGTATAGACAAATTGAAAAAAACGTGTTATACTGAACGAGAGGAAACTCGTTTCCAAATATTCAATCACGATATCTATTGATAACGGAGGAGAAAGAACATGGCAGTTAGCGAAAAGGATTTACTGAATCCTAACAAAAAGGCCGAAGCGGCCGCAGTAGATACCAGCAAAAAGGTGCGCGTGGGTATCATTGGAACAGGTTGGATTGCAAAGGCGCATATTCGCGCATATTTGAATCAACCCGACGTTGAGATCGTAGCAGGTGCGGATCTGATCCCCGGCAAGGCTGCCGCTTTCTTTGAGGAGTTTGGCGTTGAGGGCGTGAAGACCGATTACGCTTCCCACAAGGAAATGCTTGACGACGAGAGTTTGAAACTTGACGTTGTGTCTGTTTGCACATACAACCGTCAACATGCAGAGCCTACCATTTACGCTTTGAAAAAGGGCGTGAACGTTATGCTCGAAAAGCCCTTCACTGTCACGCTCGAAGAGGCCGTTGAGGTCGTTCGTGCAGAGAAGGAAAGCGGCAAGGTGCTTTCTATTGGCTTCCAGCCTCGCTTTGACCCCAACATGAAGATGATTAAGAAGATCGTCGAGTCCGGTGAACTCGGTCAGATCTACTACATCCAGACGGGTGGCGGTCGCCGCCGCGGCATCCCGACTCCGTACGGCACCACCTTTATCGAAGATAAGACCGCAGGTCTCGGCGCACTTGCCGATATCGGATGCTACTCCCTCGATATGGTTCTGAATGCTATCGGCTATCCGAAGCCCTTGACCGTTACAGGTTACAAGTCCGATTTCTTCGGCAAGGATCCCAAGTACTGCGGATACCAGACCCCCGAATATGCAAAACTGTTCGGTGTTGACGACTTTGCCGCTGCCTTCGTTCGTTTGGAGGGCGGTATCATTCTCGACTTCCGTATTGCATGGGCAATGAACATCGACACCCCCGGTGACACCATCATTCTCGGTACGAAGGGCGGCTTGCGTATTCCCTCTACCGACTGCTGGAACGGCTCTGTCGGCGGCCCGATGAAGGTTTACCACGAGGTTGCAGGAAGCCAGGTTTGCACCGAGATTCCGATCATCAAGGCAGAAGGCTCTTTGTTCGATGCAAAGATCCGTACGTTCCTCGATGCTTGCAAGAACGGCACACCCGCGCCCGTTCCTACCAGCCAGATCCTTTACAACCAGGCAATTTTGGACGGTATTGCGAAATCCTCTGATCTTGGCCGCGAGATCGAAATCGTTATTCCCGAAATCTAAGTTTACAGGATGGGGCTGCCGTGTATATCGGCAGCCCCTCATGTTTTTATTGTCATTTTTCCCAAAGACCTCTCAAACGGCATCGTCCTCCTTCATTACGAGTGGGGATATGAGATTGCCGTATGTTTTCGAGTTTTGAACTTAAAGGAGAAATAAAAATGAATAGGATTGAATACGGTTTGCAGTTGTATAGCGTGCGTGACGTTGCCGAGACGGACTTGAAGGGTGCCATTCGCGGTGCGGCAGAGGCAGGCTATCATTACATGGAGTTTGCAGGCTTCTTTGGCAATTCTGCCGAGGACGTCAAAGCGTGGATGAACGAATATGGCGTGGAAGTTAGCGGTACGCACACGGGCTTAAACGAACTTACAAAGGATAAAATTAAAGAAACGATTGCATATCACCATGCAATAGGTTGTAAAAATCTCATCATTCCCGGTTTTTCCCTCAGGACGAGAGAGGATTTGGAAACCAACATTGCCATCATGAATGAGGCACAGCCTATTTTGAAATCAGAAGGGATTACCCTTGCCTTCCACAACCATGTGGGCGAGTTTGTTCCTACCAGTTACGGTGCCCTCGTGCATGAAGAACTGCAAGAGCGCACGGAGATTGATTTTGAAATCGATACCTTCTGGGCATTCATTGCGGGCGTTGACCCTGTGGAATTGGTCAAGAAATTGAAGGATCGTGTCCATATCATTCACTTGAAGGACGGTATCCCTGCCAGTGCAAACGAGGAAAACCGCGTGATTGGCAAAGCTCTTGGTGAAGGTATGGCACCTGTATTGGCCGTTCGTCAAATGGCGTTGGATATGGGGCTTTTGATGGTCGTTGAGAGTGAGGGCTTGGATCCAACCGGTCCTGAGGAAGTCGGCCGTTGCATGCGTTATCTGCGTAGTCTTGAAAAATAATTGTTTGAACAATACATGGGGGAGAAGAAAAAATGAATAAGATTGAATACGGTTTACAGTTGTATAGCGTGCGTGACGTTGCCGAGACCGATTTGAAGGCAGGCATTCGCGCCGCAGCAGAAGCAGGCTATCATTACATGGAGTTTGCAGGTTTCTTTGGCAATTCCGCCGAGGACGTTAAGGCGTGGATGGAAGAATATGGCGTGGAAGTTAGCGGTACACACACGGGCTTAGACGAACTTACCAAGGATAAAATCAAAGACACAATTGCATTTCATCATGCCATAGGCTGTAAACATCTCATCATCCCCGGGGGCTTGCCCGGTAGCACAAGGGAAAAATTGGAGATGGGGATTGCGTTCCTCAATGAGGTACAACCTATTTTGAATGCCGAGGGAATTTCTCTTTCTTTCCATAACCACTCGGGCGAGTTTATCAAAAACAGTTATGGTGCCATTATGCACGAGGAGTTGCAAGAGCGCACGGCGATCGATTTTGAAATCGACACCTTTTGGGCGTTTATTGCGGGAGTTGATCCTATTGCACTGATGAACCGCTTAAAGGACCGCATTCGCGTTATTCATTTGCGGGACGGTATTCCTGCCACCGAAACAGGGAATAATTCTGTGGTCGGCAAGGCGCTCGGCGAGGGCAAGGCTCCCGTGGCGGCCATTCGCCAGGCGGCTTTGGATTTGGGCATCTTCATGGTTGTTGAAAGCGGTGGCCTGGATCCGACAGGTCCCGAGGAAGTCGGTCGTTGCATGCGCTATCTGCGTAGTCTTGAAAAATAATTTTGTCGAGATATACAAAAAGCCTGTGCGTTTTTCACGCACAGGCTTTTTATCTCGAAAAAAAGGGCGATTACGCTTCCTTTTCTACAAACTGTTCCTTCGGCACGCCGCAAAGAGGGCATACAAAATCATCGGGAAGTTCATCCCACGACGTATTGGGAGCGATATCGTTATCGGGATCACCCAACTTCTCATCGTACTCATAGCCACAAAGTTCACAAACATATACCATAGATCAATAACTCCTTCCTTATTCTATGAAAAACAATTCATGCAGAAGAAACGAGACGGACATGCCGTGCCGTTTTCCCTGTATCGCGCTTGCTATTCTATCATATGATACGCCTCTTGTCAATGTCTTAACAGCACTTTTTTTGCATTTTATATATTTTTTTTTACGACACTTGCAGTTTGCGGTAAAAAGGTGACAAAAAAGCATAGCGCGCCTGTGATAAAACAGGCGCGCCAACGAAGTTTGCCCCTTCTTCGGACAAGTGAAGTTTCACCCATGGCGCAGTGAAGTTGTCCTATGGACAGTGGTGTGAAAGGGGTTAATCGGTAGAAAAGCCGTGCTTTGACAGGCAAAGCGCCCATTCTTCCTCCGATGCGGGGTGATATTTTTTGAAAAGAAGGCGCTTGATGCTTGAAAAATCAATCGTGCCCTCCTCGACCAAGGCGTGCAACACACCGCGCACCGTTTCCGCACGGTAGCCCTTTTGGACGCAGGCGGCGAGGAGGCGACGGGGGCCAAGGAGTTTTTGTTCGGCAAGACGGGGAAGTGTGGCGCGCAGTTGCTTTTCTTCATCAAGCCAACCTTCACCCCGAACAAAGCGAAGGGCAAACGAGGCGTCGGCCTCGGAGATATCGCGCACGCGCAATTTGCGGTAGAGGGCGGCGGCACTGTTGTCGCCGTGCGATAAAATACGCAGAGCCGTGTGACAGGCATCGCGTTTCTTTGCCGCCGCTTGCAATAAGGCCAAGCCTTCGTCATCGAGGACGTCGCCCACACTGCACTTGCCGAGTGTTAAAAAATCCTCGGAGAAGACGGTAAAGGTGTTCTTTTTTGAAACCGTCTTGCCGTTTTCTTCGGCTATCCTTTGGGTGACGGTGATTTGATACGACTGCTTCATTTTAGCAATGTCGGTGATCGTTGCTCCCATAAGAAAGGTTTCCTTCTTTCAAATTTGGCAGGGGGTATTAAAGGTCGAGGGCGGCATCGTCCTCGTCAAATTCACGCAGATCGAAATCCTCGTCAAGTTCAAAACTTTCCTCGGCATCGCCCTTGCCCAGTGCGGCACGCACCTTGGCAATCAACTCCTCCATCAATTCGGGAGAGGCTTCAATGCTCTTGCGTGCGTTATCCTTGCCTTGACCGAGGCGTTCGCCGTTGTAGGATAGCCAAGCGCCGCTTTTTTCTATCACGTTGTACTTGACGCCAAGTTCAATGAGTTCACCTGAGCGCGAGATGCCCTGACCGAAGAGAATGTCAAATTCGGCGGTCTTGAAGGGCGGCGCCACTTTATTCTTGACTACTTTGCAACGGACGTGATTGCCGTATACCTCGCTACCGTTTTTAAGCGGCTCACCCTTACGGATGTCGATGCGTACGGAGGCGTAGAATTTCAGGGCGCGGCCACCCGTTGTGACTTCGGGGTTGCCGTAGGGGTTGCCCACCTTTTCACGAAGTTGGTTGATAAAGATGACGATGGTCTGTGTTTTGGAGATGGCACCCGACAGTTTTCTCATTGCCTGGGACATGAGGCGCGCCTGCAAGCCGACGTGAGAGGAGCCCATGTCGCCGTCAATTTCCTGACGGGGCACAAGTGCCGCCACGGAGTCAATGACAATGATGTCGATGGCACCCGAATTGACGAGTTTTTCGGCAATTTCAAGCGCCTGTTCACCGCAATCGGGTTGCGAAATCAGCAAATTGTTGATGTCAACGCCCAGTTTTTTGGCATACAGGGGATCGAGGGCGTGCTCGGCATCGATAAACGCCGCTTCACCGCCCGCCTTTTGTACCTCGGCGACAATGTGCAGGGCAACGGTCGTTTTACCCGAGGATTCGGG
>JAZSOK010000119.1:0-4006 GCA_045536865.1 Eubacteriales bacterium | reverse complement strand
GCTCGGCGCTATTGCCGCGCTCTTTCTTTTGTTCGCGCTCTTTTTGACCGTCGGCAGTCTTGTCGGCACGGCGGATATGAACAGAAACAACGCCATGCTTGAACGGATCGATTTTCTTGACGATTCCGTCATCGTCAATCTTTTCTTCCTATCTTTGTTTTACGCCGTCGGTCTTTTGCTTTGCCGCCTTGCCAAACGGTTTTCTCTTTTGTCAAAGTTGAGCGCGCGGAGCATTGCCGCGGCGGTCTTCGCCGTCACGCTTGCAGGCGGTTTTTTGTGGGTGATACAATCCCTCTCCGCCCCCACGCACGACTCCTTCATCGTCACGCAGGCGGGCGTTGGCGCCGCGCTCGGGGATTTTTCTTACCTGGGTGCCGATTACTTCACCCACTTCCCCTTTCAACTCGGCTACGTTTTCTGGACGGAACTTTGGGCGCGGCTCTTGTCGCTAAATCACGACGGCTACCTCGTGCTTGAAATCATCAACGTGGCGGCGCTTGCCATGACGGAGGCGGCGCTCGTCCTCATCACCGACCGCCTCTTTGCCAAAAAAAGCGTCACGCTTGCCACCGCCGTCGCCCTCGTTTTGTTCGCCGCGCCCGTGATTTTCTGCACGTTCTTGTACGGCACCATCCCTGCCTTTGCCTTTGCTTGCTGGTCGATTTACTTTTTTATCCGCTATCTGCAAAGTGACAAGTGGTATTTCATTTTGCCGTCGGGTGTACTGCTCGGCATCGCGGTCATGCTCAAATTAAATAACCTCATTTTGCTCGTCGCCATGCTCCTCATTCTTTTGGTGCATCTTTTCTCGGGCAAGCCACTTCGCCGCATCCTCGCCTTTCTCTTCATTCTCGTATCGGTGCTTTCCATCAAAAACGTGGGCATTTGGCGGTATGAGGCGGCGCTTGACCGTGACTTTGGCGAGGGTATTCCCATGGTCTCTTGGCTTGCCATGGGACTCTCGGATGCCGAGACCGCCCCCGGCTGGTATAACGGCATTCACACCGTCACCAATTTCTATCAGGCAAACGGCGATCCCGAAATCGCCGCCGAAAAATCACTTGAAACGGTCGCCGCGCGCCTTGACTATTTTCTTGAAAATAAGGGCGAGGCACTCTCCTTTTTTGGCGACAAATGCATGAGTCAGTGGAACGAGCCGACCTATCAATCGCTGTGGAATAACCAGGTGCGCGGTCAGTTTGGCGAAAAACACGGCGTTGCCGCCTACCTGACGGGCGAGGGCGAGGGGCTTTTCAAGCGCGCCTCTGACCTTTACGTGCAGTTCGTCTTTTTCGGCGTACTGTGCGCCGCCGTCTTTCTCTTTATCTCGCAAATCAAAAAGTGCGAGGGTGTGACGGGCAGGGCCGCCCTCTACCTCATGCCGCTTTTCATCCTCGGCGGCTTTTTCTACCACTTGCTTTTTGAGGCAAAGTCCCAGTACGTCATCACCTACGTCACCGTAATGATCCCCTTTGCCATATGGGGCTATTACGCACTCACACGCGCACTTGCACCCCACGCGCGCGCCCTTTTTTCTAAGGTAAAACGCGCAAAGCGCCCATAACGCGATAAAATCAAAAAGAGAGAGTCACACGGAAGTGAAATTCCGAGCAACTCTCTCTTTTTTGCATTAAAAAGTGAAGTTCTTTGCTTTCGCAAAGAGTGATCGTTTAGCGAAGGCCGAGTTCGGCGCGGTCAACGAGGTAACCGCGGCGGTAAAGCAGTTCCGCAATGAGAACGGCACCGCCCGCCGCACCGCGAAGGGTGTTGTGCGACAAGCCGACGAACTTATAATCAAAGAGGGTGTCCTCGCGCAAGCGACCGACAGTCACGCCCATGCCGCCGTAAATATCGCGGTCAAGGGCCGCCTGCGGACGATTGTCCTCTTCAAAATAGGTGATGAACTGTGCAGGTGCGCTCGGCAGGTCAAGTTCCTGCGGTGCGCCCTTAAATTCACGCCACGCGGCAAGAATTTCTTCGCGCGTGGGCTTCTTTGCAAAGCGGACGAAGACGGCCGCCGTGTGACCGTCGGTGACGGGCACGCGGATGCACTGCGTGGTGATCAAGGGGGCGTTTGCCTTGACGACGGCGCCGTCCTTCACCTCGCCCCAAATGCGGAGGGGCTCCTGCTCGCTCTTCTCTTCCTCACCGCCGATGTAGGGAATGACGTTATCCACCATCTCGGGCCACTCGGAAAAGGTCTTGCCCGCGCCGCTGATTGCCTGATAGGTCGTTGCCACGATCTCCGTCGGCTCAAAACGAAGGAGGGGGGTGAGGGCGGGAACGTAACTCTGAATAGAGCAGTTCGGCTTAACCGCCACGAAGCCGTAGCGTGTGCCGAGACGCTTTTTCTGTGCGTCAATGACGGAAAGGTGTGCCTCGTTTATCTCGGGAATGACCATCGGGACGTCGGGCGTCCAACGGTGCGCCGAGTTGTTGGACACAACGGGCACCTCGTGAGTGGCGTAAGCGTCCTCCAATGCGCGAATGTCGTCCTTTTTCATATCGACGGCGCAGAAAACGAAGTCCACGAGCGCGGCAACCTTGTCAATATCCGAAGCGGAAAGAACGGTCATATTCGCCACCTTTTCGGGCATGGGGGTAGTCATCTTCCAACGGCCGTCAAGTGCCTCCGTGTAACTTTTCCCTGCCGAACGCGGCGATGCAGCAAGCGCTGTAATCTCAAAATAAGGATGCTCGGAAAGAAGCGTAATGAACCTCTGTCCCACCATACCCGTGGCACCGATGATGCCAACCTTCAATTTCTTATCCATGATAATCTCCTTTACGCGCGAAGGCTCTTTGCGCGATTAAAATAATGACGGTTTTTTTGGCAAATGCGGCGCCTTTTGCCGTTTTTGCCACCTTTTATTGATTATAGCACGCACCCGCCGTTTTGTCAATGATTTTTGCGCGGTGATAAGAGTTTTTTCACACAAAAAATGATATATTCGGCTTTGCCGAACATGATATACCGCAAGCAGTATGATATATTTTCGGGCAAGCCCTCAAATATGATATACTATCCGTTCCCTCATACGCGGAGCGTATATCATCGCACGATAGTGCGATATCATACCGAAGGTATATCATCCGTGACGGCAAGGAACGGATATCATTGAAAAAAGCACATTGCCAAAGCAATGTGCTTTTTTCTGGAGCTGCTACCCAGATTCGAACTGGGGACCTCATCCTTACCAAGGATGTGCTCTACCAACTGAGCCATAGCAGCATGGCCATCCCCGAAAAAACGGGGATATTGCAACCAACGAATGATATTATAGCAAAGACGAGCGCTTTTGTCAAGTGGTTTTTGAATTATTTTTCCGCATGTTTGCTTTTTATCAAAAAGGACGTGCGCAGTGTCTTGCCAAAAGAAGAAGTTGCCGTCGGGTGCTTGCCTTATTTGCGCGAGAGTGCCAAAATCTTTCGGATGCGCATGTAGCCGTCCTTCAAATTGGTCTTCGCCGCATCCAAGCCGCATGCAGCCGCCGCCGCATAAAGCCCCTCGGCTCTTTCTCTGTCGTGCGGCACGCCGTCACCGAATTCAAAGTGGCATCCGAGCATATAAAGCGCGCGCGCGCTTTTCAGTTTTGCCGCCGCCGCAAGCAGACGAATGCGCTCGTCCACGTCGCCTTTTCTGTAAACTTCCGTTGACGCGGCGTACAGGTATTGCGCCCGCTTTTTATCACGGCGTGCAGAGAGCAACTCCAAGAACTGCTCTGCGCGGGCATAGCCGCCCTTCGCCGCCTTTTCAAAATACTCACGCGCACGGGCAAAGTCCAAGCGAACGCCCGTACCGCAGGCATACGCCAAGCCGATATTGTAATTGGCAACGACACTGCCCCCCTCTGCCGCCATCATATAATAGCGGAAGGCTTCCTTGGCGTCGGGCGCGCATCCCTGCCCTGTCTGATAGCAATAGCCTGCGTTGCACTGGGCGGCACTGTGTCCCATCTCCGCCACCATCACGTAAAGGCGCAGTGCCTCCTCGGCATCGCCCTCT
>JAZSOK010000046.1:0-2178 GCA_045536865.1 Eubacteriales bacterium | reverse complement strand
ACAGAACGACATGGCTACGATCCGACTTAATCAAGGTCATTGACTTGATTTGCCCCTATGCAAAGGGAGGAAAAATCGGTCTTTTCGGTGGTGCAGGTGTCGGTAAAACCGTCTTGATCATGGAGTTGATCAACAATATTGCCAAGCAACACGGCGGTCTTTCCGTTTTTACAGGTGTTGGAGAAAGAACCCGTGAGGGCAACGATTTGTATAACGAAATGAAGGAATCGGGCGTTTTGGCAAACACCACCTTGGTCTACGGCCAGATGAATGAGCCGCCCGGGGCCAGAATGCGTGTTGCACTTTCGGGCTTGACTATGGCGGAATACTTCCGTGATGAGGAAAGGCAAGACGTTTTGCTTTTCATTGATAATATCTTCCGCTTTACTCAGGCGGGAAGTGAAGTGTCTGCACTTCTTGGCAGAATGCCTTCTGCCGTTGGTTATCAACCCACTTTGGCAAACGAGATGGGAACATTGCAGGAGAGAATTACCTCTACGAAGAAGGGGTCTATCACCTCTATTCAAGCGGTATACGTGCCGGCAGACGACTTGACAGACCCGGCACCTGCCACAACCTTTGCCCACTTGGATGCGACAACGGTTCTTTCGCGCAGTATCGCCTCACAGGGTATTTATCCTGCGGTCGATCCGCTTGAATCCACCAGCCGCATTCTTTCCGCCGAGATTTTGGGTGAGGAGCATTATACCACGGCAAAAGAGGTGCAACGCATTTTGCAGCGTTATCAGGAACTGATGGATATCATTGCCATCATGGGTATGGATGAACTTTCCGATGATGATAAACTGCTCGTTGCGCGCGCAAGAAAAATTCAGAGATTTCTTTCGCAACCCTTTGACGTTTCGGAGAAATTTACGGGCTTCCAAGGGAAGTACGTGCCTCTCTCTGAGACCATTCGCGGCTTTAAGAAAATCATCGAGGGTAAGCATGACAATTTGCCCGAGTCTGCGTTCCTCTTTGTCGGCACCATTGACGAGGCGGTCGAGAAGGCGAAGCGGGTGAGAGCATGAAAACCTTTCCTTTGGTTGTTTCAGCCCCCGACGGTGATCGCTTTCGCGACGACGTTGCCGCGCTTTTTGTGCGGGGCATTGAGGGCGATTTGGCAATTCTTGCGGGACATACCCCTTTTGTTACCACCGTTAAGGGCGGTGAATGCAAAATTATGCGCGAAGACGGCACGACACTGATCGGTGTGACAGACGGCGGTATACTTACTGTCTCGGCGGAACGCGTCACCTTTCTTTCGGGAAGTTTTTCCTTTGAAAAAGAAGAATAAATATCAACAAAAAACGCGAAGGCTTTTATTGCGAGCCTTCGCGTTTTTTTGATATAAATAACATGTTTAATACTCATCCACCGAGTGGTATGGTTCTTTGGATCATATGCTCTTTTTTCTTTCGGGGATTAAAACGCCGTTATCCATGCGGTAGATGCGGTCTGCTTTTTCGGCGATCGTCATATCGTGAGTGACCATGACGAGTGTCTGCCCCAACATATCCTTGGTTTCAAGCAAAAGCGACAACACCTCGTCTGCGTTTTGACGGTCAAGATTTCCTGTCGGCTCGTCGGCGAACAGGACCTGCGGACGGTTGATCAGGGCACGGGCAATGGCGACACGCTGTTGTTGACCGCCCGAAAGTTCGGAGGGGAGATGGTTTAGGCGTTCTTCAATATGCAACGCATTGACAAGCTTTTTCATGCTTTCTTCATAAGAAAAGCTCGGACGATTGCACATCATGGCAGGCATCAAAATGTTTTCGAGCGCCGTAAACTGCGGTATTAGATTGTGTCGTTGGAAAATCATGCCAATGTATTGTCCGCGAAAAGCCGCCAATTTGTCCGGCTTCATTTCCGTGAGGTCCTGTCCGCGAATGGATATGTGACCGCTATTTGGACGAAGAAGCCCCGCACACAAGTGCAAAAGGGTGCTTTTTCCGGAGCCTGATGAACCGATGATGGCAACAAACTCTCCATCCTCAACGGCAAAATTGGCGCGGTTTACTGCGGTGATAACCGTCTCTGATTGGCGGTATTGTTTGATGAGATTGGTTACTTCAAGAATGGCCATATGTATCTCCTTTATTCATCCATCGGCACATCTGCCGACGGGGCATCCGTTCTATGCTTGGCGCGATAAATAAGATAGGGAATGTATGC
>JAZSOK010000149.1:0-5255 GCA_045536865.1 Eubacteriales bacterium | reverse complement strand
TGCACGTTGCCTAAGTGATGCACCACAGTTTCCATCCCCCACAATAAGCAATTCATCACATATATTTTCCTTTGCCAATCTCGGCGCAATATCGATGAGTAGGCGTGCAGTTTTTGCGCGGTCGTCATCAAGCCTCGATATATGCACAACTCGCCGCTTGTGAGCGTCCCTCTCTTTGGCGCAAAAAAGGTCTGCGTCGATGTCGTTTACCGTCTCTTGAATCTGTATGGACGGCACTTCGTAATAGGTGAGGAGATGCTCTCTGATATCCTTACTGACCGCCAAGACACCGTCGCCCCAACGCGTTAAAAAACGACTGCCAAAACGGCTCTTGAAGGGAAGGTGCGCCGTTGTCACAAGCGGCAATCCCAATTCACGGCTGACAAAAAAAGCGGCAAGTGCCGAAGGGCGCGCATGTGCATGAAGTAACGCAGGGTGTTCTGCTTTACATATTTTCCGTAACGCTTTCCATTGCAAAAAAAAGGATAGGACACTCCCGTCAAAGGCGGGAATTGTGCGTACCTTCACGCCCATTTTTGAAAGAAAGGACATATAAACGCCACTCGGCGCCGCCAAAACGACTGTGTGTCCTTTTGCCTTTAACGCCGTAATGAGTGCGACAATATGGGTTTCTGCGCCGCCGATGCCCATGCCGTTTGCCACCATGACGATTTTCATGCGTTCTCCTTTATTTAACTGATTATTATTCAGTTTGCACCCGACACACGCCCCTTATTCTTTATATAAAAAAAGAACCGCACCGCCATACGGTCAGTTTATCCGACCGAGGAAGATACGATTCTTTTCGATATGATGTTACTGCATTTTGCCCATTACGCGACGGGCTCGGGCGCAAGTTCCATGCGTTGTTCCTCTTGAAACGCCACCAATTGCACGTGATACGCATCAATCACGGCGTTTTCAAGTTCATTGCGGAATTGTGCGTTAATGGGATGCACAATGTCGCGGAAGGTGCCGTCTGGATTTTTGCGCGAGGGCATCACAATGAAATATCTGTCACGCGCGTAAATGACCTTGATATCATGAACTGCAATGGCATCATCAAGTGTCACCGAAACGACAGCCTTCATCGGTCCCTCATCAAAGAATTTGCGGATTTTAATGTCTGTGATTTGCATCGTTTTGTCATCCTTTCGTCTTGACTTGAAAGCGATTTATAGATTAAGTATACATGATAAATGTGATTATTATGCACGCCAAAATGCTTTTTTTATGAATGAAAGATGTTTTTTTTGCGAACATGTCACCGTGAATATTTACAGTATGACAACTTATGTCTGAATTTGTTAGAGAAGAGGTTTATATGGCACTTACAAATACTGATTTTGGTCACGAGAAAATTGCCGAGATGATGAAGCGCGTCGGTAGCGTTTATTTTATCGGCATCGGTGGCGTTAGCATGTCGTGCTTAGCGCTCCTTTGCGCCGAGCGCGGATATCTTGTGGCAGGCTCTGACAGAACGCCGTCGGGCATTACGGAGCGTTTGCAGGAGGCGGGTGTTCGCGTATTTTACGGGCATCGCGCGGAGCAAATTGACGGATACGGTGCCGTTGTTTTTACACTTGCCATTGATGAAAAAAATCCCGAATATGAAGCCGCACAAAAAAAAGGAATCCCCCTCATTTCAAGAGCAGATTTCCTTGGATATCTCATGTATGACTACCGTGTACGCATTGGTGTGTCGGGGATGCACGGAAAAAGCACGGTTACCGCAATGATTTATGCCATACTTTCCAAGGCAAAAACCGAGCCTACCGTCGTTTCGGGTGCGGCACTCAGTAAAACCGAAGGATGCTATCACGCAGGAAAAAACGACTTCTTTTTATATGAAGCGTGCGAATATATGGGCTCCTTTTTCTCCTTTTATCCCACGCTTGCCGTCATACTCAACATGGAAATGGATCACCCAGACTATTTTCATTCTATGGAAGACGTGCGTGAAGCCTTTCGGCGCTCCCTCAAACGCTTACCGACGGACGGTTATGCCGTTTTGTGTGCCGATGACGACGAGGTGATGCGCTTAAAAGAGGATTTTGACGGAAAAACCATGACGTTTGGTCTGCAAGAAAACGCCGATGTGCGCGCAGAGCAACTGAAAACCGAAAACGGTTACACTCGCTTCCTTTTAACCGACAAAGGAAAAGCAGTGACGGAAATTTGCCTGCACGTCCCGGGAATACATAACGTAGTAGACGCATTGGCGGCGGCATCTGTCGCCCTTTACTTGCATATTTCTCCTGCGGCAATTAAAGAAGGCCTTGAATCCTTTGGCGGTGCGCGTCGTCGCATGGAGTATCACACCACGTTAAACGGTGTTGCCGTTTACGAGGATTACGCCCACCACCCGACAGAAATAAAAGCATCCTTGCAGGCGGCAAAGATGCTTTGTCAAAAAGACGTTTGGTGCGTTTTCCAGTCACACACCTATTCCCGTACGGCAGAACTTTTTGATGATTTCACAAATGCGCTCACCCTCGCCGACCATCCTGTCATATTACCGATTTACGCCGCACGCGAAACTGATACGCGAGGGGTAAGCGGAGAATTGCTTGCCAACGCCTTGCCAAACGGCACCTTCTGTTCGGATTATCAATCTGCCGCACAATATGTCATGAAAAATGCAAAAGAAGGCGACTTAATCATCATCATGGGCGCAGGGGACGTGTTCCACGTATTAGAAGAAATGGGGATAAAAACGCAAAACTAATCCTATTTTTTATTTGATTTTTTCCCCGTTTAAGAAAGCGCTTTGCAGGCTTTCGCCCCGATAGCAAAGTTTTAATGAAAAGAAAGGGGTATCTTTTTCAATCAAATCGAGAAAAATGCGGTCGCCTTCCCACATGGGTAAGGACCATAGCTTTTCTTTTGATATCCAGACCAAATCGCCCTCCTCGCATTCATAGGGGGTGATGCCTCCTTCGATTGGAAGTAACTCCGTTGCCGTAAATAGGTGCATATATTCCGTTTCGTATTCCGTGGACACAAAGGTGATTATCCCACGGTAGGAGAGATTTTTCGGATGCATGCCCACCTCTTCATGAATCTCCCGAAGAATACAATCTTCGGGAGATTCGCCGTCTTCAAACTTACCGCCGATACCAATGTATTTATCGTGATTGGGATCGTTTTTCTTCTTTGTTCTGTGAAGCATAAGATAATTACCGTTTTCCCGAATATAGCAAACCGTTGTCATTTTCATGCGTGCGTCCCGCCTTTAATCTTTTTTGAGTATAAAACCACTTCCTGCTGATTATAGCATAATCTCTTAAAATAAGCAAGGATTTTCTTGTCGTGAAGAGAAAATATGCGTCGCTTGCACTTGATTTTGTGCGCTATATATGTTATAATAAAGAAACTTTACAGCATAAAACGATGAGGTAACATATGTTTGAGATTTTAGGAAAAACCGAGTTGAATAAAACTGTCACGCGCATGGATATTTTTGCGCCTTCCGTGGCACGCAAGGCAGAGCCCGGGCAGTTTATTATTTTGCGTGTTGATGAAGACGGTGAGCGCATTCCTCTGACCGTTGCGGATTATGACCGCGAAAAAGGAAGTGTCACCATTATTTTTCAGATAGTTGGTGCCACGACGGAGGCGTTAAACCATAAAAACGTCGGCGACAGACTTTCGGATTTTGTCGGTCCTTTGGGGCGCGCCACACACACGGAAGGAGTTTCCCGCGTGGCTGTCGTGGGAGGTGGCGTTGGTTGCGCCATCGCCTATCCCGTTGCAAAGAAATTTCATGAACTTGGCATAAAGGTGGATACCATCATCGGCTTCCGCACAAAAGATCTCGTCATTTTAGAAGAAGATTTTCGTCTTGTGTCTGACGGCTTCACTTTGATGACCGACGACGGCAGTTACGGCAATAAAGGACTTGTCACAGATGCCCTCCGTCAAGCAATCGAAAGCGGTATTCATTACGACGAGGTCATCACTATCGGACCGCTTCCCATGATGAAATTTGTCAGTCTACTGACACGAGAATATGGCATCAAAACCGTTGCCAGTATGAATCCGATTATGATTGACGGTACGGGCATGTGCGGTGGTTGCCGATTGACTGTCGGCGGTAAAACACGCTTTGCCTGTGTGGACGGACCGGAGTTCGATGCCCATGAAATTGATTTTGATGAAGCAATTGCGCGTTCCTCTATGTACCGTGATTTTGAACGAAAAAAGCACGAGGAAACCTGCAATCTGTTTCGTGAGGTAAAATAACAGATGTCAAAAAATATGTCGTTAACAAAAGAAGAAATGAGAACACAGCCACCTGAGGTGCGTAACCGCAATTTTTTAGAGGTGGCGCTCGGTTATACAGAAGAACAGGCCATTCTTGAAGCAACTCGTTGCCTTGGATGCAAAAATATGCCCTGTGTTTCTGGTTGTCCCGTCCGCATTGCCATACCCGAATTTATCGCCCACGTTGCCGAAGGTCGCTTTGAGGATGCCTATCAGGTCATTACAAGAGCGAGTTCCTTGCCCGCGGTTTGCGGTCGTGTCTGCCCGCAGGAAAGCCAATGTGAAGGGAAGTGTGTCCGCGGTATTAAGGGAGAGCCTGTCGCCATTGGACGCCTGGAACGCTTTGTTGCCGATTATCACAATAAAAACGTCAAGGAAAAGGCGCGGCAACCCGAACAAAACGGTCACAAGGTCGCCGTTATCGGTTCCGGACCTTCGGGATTGACTTGTGCAGGAGAACTTGCCAAGCGCGGCTATTCTGTCACCGTATTTGAGGCTCTGCACGTGGCGGGCGGTGTGCTTGTTTACGGCATTCCCGAATTCCGTTTACCGAAAGATATTGTACGTTCGGAAATTGATGCCTTGAAAGACCTCGGCGTAACCATTGAAACGAACACTGTCGTTGGTAAAACGATTTCGATTGACGAATTGATGGCAGAACAAGGCTTTGAAGCGGTCTTCATCGGTTCAGGTGCAGGCTTGCCGCGTTTTATGAATATCCCGGGCGAAAACTTAAAGGGCGTTTATAGCGCAAACGAGTATTTGACACGTATCAACTTGATGAAGGCATATCTGCCCGATGCAAAAACACCCATTCAAAAATCGCACCGTGTTGCCGTGGTTGGCGGCGGAAACGTGGCAATGGATGCCGCGCGTTGTGCGATGCGGCTCGGTGCGGGTGAGGTATTTATCGTATACCGCCGATCCGAGGGAGAATTACCCGCACGGAAAAGGCGGATCGTAGCCATGTGGTGCTGTGAGGCAAGGTG
>JAZSOK010000048.1:0-2436 GCA_045536865.1 Eubacteriales bacterium | reverse complement strand
GCTCGGTGCGGCGGGCCTTATGCCGACCTTAGCAACTCTTGATGCAGGGAAGCGGTTGGCCCTTTCCAATAAAGAATCGTTGGTTGTGGCGGGCGAGATCGTGATGGCGCGCGCTCGTGCGTGCGGTGCGGAGATCATCCCCGTGGATAGCGAGCACAGTGCCATCTTCCAAAGTTTGCAGGCAGGGCGTGCAGGCGAGATACGCTCCCTCTTTTTGACGGCATCGGGCGGCCCCTTTTTCGGGCGCACGTGGGAGGATTTACAAAAGGTGACGCTTGCCCAAACGTTAAAACACCCCACGTGGCAGATGGGGGCGAAAATCACGGTGGATTCCGCCACCATGATGAACAAGGGCTTTGAGGTCATTGAGGCGTGCCATCTGTTTGGCGTTCATCCCGAACAGGTTGAGGTCGTAGTCCATAAAGAGAGTATAATTCATTCCGCAGTTGAATATATTGATGGTGCGGTCATAGCGGAAATGAGCGTCCCCGACATGCGTATGTGCGTGCAGTATGCGTTGAGTTATCCCACCCGTGTGGAGGGACCTTGCCGCCGTCTGCACTTACCCATGCTTGCAGGGCTTCATTTTGCTTCGCCCGACGGTGAGGCATTTCCGCTTTTACCGCTTGCATACCGCGCGATGAAAACGGGCGGTGCAGCACCCGCCGTGCTTAACGCCGCAAACGAGGTGGCGGTTGGTGCTTTCCTTCGTGAACAACTCTCCTTTACGGGCATCACGGAACTTGTGCAAAAAACGGCAGATACACTCTTTACCTCTGCCGCATCCGCTTCAAAATTAGAGGATATTTTGGCTTTTGACGGTGAGGCGCGCCGCGTGGCGGCCGCAGGGCTGTAAATCAAAAGTCCTGAAAACAAGGAAGTTTCCCCCCTCCATTTGGGAGGGACATCCCCTTTTTAGGGACAATTCCCCATGAAGAAAGATGAAGAAATAAGAGGTAATCATGCAAATTCTTTATATACTCTTGGCAATTCTCGGCTTTGGTGTCTTAATTTTTATTCATGAACTTGGGCATTTTATCGCCGCAAGGCTCTCGCACGTCACCATCTATGAGTTTTCCATCGGCATGGGGCCGAAACTTCTTTGGTATGAGTCCAAAAAAACGGGCATCACCTATTCCTTGCGTATGTTTCCCATCGGTGGCTTTGTCAGTATGGCAGGGGAGGATGACGAATCGGACGATCCGAATGCATTGCCGAAGAAAAAGCCGTGGCAACGCTTGATAATCACGGCGGCGGGTGGGGTGATGAACCTCGTCCTCGGCTTTCTTTTGATCGTTGCGTACGTCATTGCCACGCCTGCCGGCGGTACGACGGTGGCGGAACTCGATAAGAACTACGAGGCAACGGACACCCCTCTTGAAGACCGCCTGCTCATCGGTGATGAGATCGTGGCAGTTGAGGGCACGCGCGTGCATATTGCCTCCGAACTTTTTTATGAAATTTCACGAAAGGGCATCGAGCCGTTGGACATCACCGTTCGACGGGGCGATGACACCCTCGTCATTCACGACGTGGTCTTTCCCACCTTTGAGTCGGAGGGGCAGACCTTTGGTGACGCTTTCTTCCGTGTGGCGGCAATTGAAAAGAACGCGGGCACGGTACTGTCACAGTCCTTTTTTAGCGCATGTTATATGGTAAAAATGGTGTTTACCACTATCTTTGACATGATTACGGGGCGCTTCACCGTGGCGGCAGTGTCGGGGCCTATCGGCGCGGCGGCGGCCATGAGTACGGTTGCCTCACAGAGTTTTATTTCGTTTGTTTACTTGCTTGCCGCCATCAGTATCAACCTCGGCGTCTTCAATCTCTTTCCCATTCCCGCGCTTGATGGCTTCCGTATTCTGTTCATTCTCATTGAGATGTGCCGCAGAAAGCCCATCCCCGAAAAGTATGAGCGCGCCATCAACCAAGGGGGCATTTTGGTACTGCTTGGCTTAATGCTCGTCATTGCCTTTAAGGATATTTTCCAGTTGATGGGATAAAGACTAACAATAGGAGATGTCGCATATGGAGAACGTGACTACCTTTTCGCGCCGTCCGTGTCGCAAAATTCAAGTGGGCAGAGTGGCCATCGGTGGCGATGCGAAAATATCCGTGCAGTCCATGACCAACACGGACACCCACGATTTTGATAAAACGTTAGAACAGGTGCTTGCCTTGCAAAGGGCAGGTTGTGATATCGTGCGCTTGGCAGTCCCCGACCGCCAAGCCGCCGCCGTTTTTTCGCACCTGAAAACGGCGGGGGTGAGTGTACCGCTTGTGGCGGACATTCATTTTGATTACAAGATAGCCTTGGAGGCGGTGGCGGCGGGTGCCGATAAAATCCGCATCAATCCGGGCAACATCGGCGATATTGACCGTGTTAAGTGTGTCACGGATGCGTGCCGTAGGGCAGGCGTACCCATTCACATCAAT
>JAZSOK010000163.1:0-81196 GCA_045536865.1 Eubacteriales bacterium | reverse complement strand
ATGGTGTAGGTGTGCGATAGCACACACAGGGCGAAGCTCAAAGGCTTGCGATGCAAGGCTTTCTGCGTATATTATATCACAAGTAAAAATGTTTGCTCGCAAGGACATTTTTACGCCGTGCATCAATGGCGCAGGTGTGCGATAGCACACATAGGGCGAAGCCCAAAGGCTTGCGATGCAAGGCTTTCTGCGTACATTATATATTCAAAAGAGATTTTTGTCAAGGGGCGTGTAACGCTCACACTCGAAGGAAAAGCAAGATACATGCAAGCCTTTGAGGAGGTTTGCGTTTTACGGAAGAATGAAAAGAAAAAAGAGGACCTAAATTTTGCATTGTGCAAAATTTAGGTCATTTTAATTTTTATATGCTTTCTGCAAAAATCAAGCCTTGGTGCTTGACACTCATCGTTTCAGTGCGATAACCTCTACCGCTTTGCTGTTACATGCATTTACTTGTTGGTATCCAAATCGGGCCAGTAGGCACGAATATAGTCAATGCCCGAGCCAACCGTGGTGACCACAATGGCAAGCATGGCCACGTAACTAAGCCACGGTGTCGCCTCCACGTTATATAGCCACCCAAGCACGACGGGCTCTAAAATAATAAAAACGATGGCGACTATCTGGGAGGCCGTTTTGACCTTTCCCCACCAACTTGCGGCAATGACGCGACCGCTTTTTCCCACCACGACCAAACGGAGCGAGGTGATAGCAAGTTCACGAAGCATAACGATGGCGCTCACCCACACAAAAAGCGTGGCCAAATACCGATAGGACGTCAAAATGGCAATCAACGCGCCAAACACCATGAATTTATCCGCCAAGGGATCAATGAATTTTCCAAAGTCCGTGACGAGGTTGTACTTTCGCGCAATTTTGCCGTCGAGCATATCCGTCAGTCCCGTCAACGCAAAAAGCACGGCGGGCACGATGCGCGCCCAAATGCCGAAATCGGCTTCCTTCATAAAAATGATGGCTGCCATAAAGAAGGGGACCATCACCACACGCAAAAGGGAGAGGGTGTTCGGCAAATTCAACTTGCCTTTTTTCTTGTTCTGTTCCATATTGCTATCCTCCGTTTGTCTTTGTTTGTGTCAATGATTAGGGCTTGCGCCTTCAATCGGCGACAATCTCGCCCACCAAATCGTAATCAAGCGTTTCTGTAATACGCACCTGCACGAAGCGCCCTTCCGCCACGCGGTGCTTTGCACGGAAATACACCTTTCCATCCACGTCGGGGGCGTCTGCCGCGCTTCGTCCCACGTGAATTTCGGCCGCCGCATCGTACCCTTCGGAGAGCACCGTTATCGTTTTTCCGAGCATGTCGCGCTGTAATTCCTCGCTAACGGTCAACTGCGTGTCCATTAAAATATCATAGCGGTCCTGCTTGACCTGCTCGTCAATTTGCTCGGGAAACTCGGCGGCGGGGGTGTCCTCCTCGGGCGAATAGGTAAACGCACCGAAGCGGTCAAAGCGCGCCTCCTTCACAAAGGCACAGAGCGCCTCAAAATCGGCATCCGTCTCACCGGGGAAGCCGACAATGGCGGTTGTCCGCAACGTAATGTTGGGAACGCCCTCGCGCAACCGACGAATGGTATCACGAATCAAAGCGCTATCGCCGTGACGGTTCATTTTTGATAGTATGCTATCGGAAATATGTTGAATCGGAATGTCCATATAGGGAACGACGCGCGGATTGTGCGCCAGTTCATCAATCAACTCATCGGTAATTTTGTCGGGATAGCAATAAAGCAAGCGAATCCACGGAATGCTCGTCTCCTCCGTCAAGCACCGAACCAGTCTTGCAAGACTGTATGTACCGTACAAGTCAAGGCCATATCTCGTCGTGTCCTGTGCGATCAAGTTCAATTCCTTGACACCAAGCGCTTCAAGTTCCTTGGCCTCCGCCACCAAATCCTCAATAGGACGGCTACGAAAGCCGCCGCGAATGAGGGGGATGGCGCAATAAGTGCATCGGTTGTCGCACCCCTCTGCTATTTTGAGGTACGCCGTATATTCGGGCGTTGTCAAGACGCGCTCGCCGCCCAGACGAAGTTTTTCCTTATCCTCAAAGGAAGTGTATTTCTTCCCTTCTAAAACGGCGCCAACCGCTTCCGCAATGCGGTGGATAGAGCCGACACCGACAAGAGCGTCCACCTCCGGCATGTCCTTGAAAATCTCCTCACGATACCGTTCGGCAAGACATCCCGTGGCAATAATGGCCTTTAAGTGACGATTCTTTTTGAGCCACGCCACGTCAAGAATATTGTCAATGGATTCCTGCTTGGCGCTCTCAATAAAGCCGCAGGTATTGACGATAATCACGTCGGCGTCTATATCCTCGGGCGTGATTTCATAGCCCGCACTGACAAGATGGTGTAGCATAACCTCGGTATCCACTTGATTTTTCGCGCAACCGAGGGATACAAATCCCACCTTTATCTGACTTTTCGCAGTCTTTTCTTTTTTCATATCGTTCACCCATTATTTGGCTCATTTTTACCGAAAGATAGAGGCGATTTTAGGACGGATGCGGCGCATGTATATCACAATCAGTTGTGTCAGCAGCATATCAAACACAAACGACACCAGTACCGCAATCACGTAAATGGCAAACAAAAGAATGCCCGTATACGCCGCCATGCCGCCTTCGAAAAAGGGCAGTCCCATAACGAAACGGGTAAATAGATACGCGCCGCCTACCATCACCAGACAAATTAAGAAAAAATAGATGCTTTTGACCGTTACGATAAGCGCACGGGGCAACCGTTCAATATACGCCTTTAAGATGGGGTACATGCCTCCGTAAAGAATATAAAAGAAAGGAATAAAGGGATTGATACCCACCATCAAAATAAGAGTCAGGGCACCCGTCACGCCGTACACGAGCCAATCATAGGGGGCGCCGAGTTCAATGCGCGCCAACACGACCAACAAGGAGGCCACCGCCACCGTTGTCAGGTCCAGTATCTGCAAAAGCGCGCCCATATACATTAAAACGATACCCAGTGCCGCCATAACGGCGGCAAGACTGAGTTTTTTCTGCGGCCGCATGTCAACAACAACTGATCAAGTCGCCGCCAAGGCATTCACAACAACAATCGGCGGCCAAAAGACCAGAACACATATCGCAAGTAGAGCAACCGCCCCGTGCGCTTGTCGGACCGTTAGGTCCGCCGCGATAATCGCCGCCGTATCCCGCGGCGCGCGACTGAAACATATCTCGCGCTTGTCTGTACTCCATATTGTTGGGGTCCATTTCGCATGCACGGTTCAACTCGTTCATGGCATCGTTCGTCCATCCGCGCCGCATATAAACCACGCTCTTTAAGTAGTGCCACTCGGCAGAACGCAAATGCGCGGGAACCTTTTCAAGTTCGGTGTCCGCATCGGCATACCGCCCTCTGTTAATCATGGTGCGAATGTCAGAAAAAGAGGAAGAAGATCCGCCCTTGCCTGCACGCAAATTGCGGATTTCGTTGTACGCCTCGTTGATTTCCTTCATCTTTTCGGTGGCTAAATCCGCAAGCGGATTGTCTGCCGAAAAATTGTCGGGGTGATATTTACGCGCTAATTCCCGATAGGCGTGCTTGATTTCCTCATCATCCGCATCGGGAGATACCCCTAATATTTTATATGGATCTTTCATAGTTAAACCCCGTTTCCTTCGTGCCATAGCGACACTCGTTGATTGTTTTGATTGACACTGTCATGTCTTTTTATGTATAAAGCGCAAAATTTATCGCTGTTTTTTCGTCACTGCTCACGCGGTTGGCGCTTCCAAAAGGAAGGCTATCTTATCGGGCAAGCCCATGTATATAATGTTTTTGATGATATTCTCGACCGCGTCGGCACCGTTAAAGGGCAGGCGGAGAACGGCGCGCTCCAAGGCTTCAAGTTGTAGCATAAGCCCCATATGGATATCTCGCCGCGTTTCTTTCGAAAGACCGCCGTCACCCCATAAGCAACGGTAGGGATTATAAGAATCGTTTCGGCAATCATCGTCATAGTCGTCTGCCGCGTCCGCCGCATAAACGAACCGCCCAAGTTCGTATCCTATCGAATAAAGAACGTCGGCGGTGTCCTCCGAGTCCTCTTTTGCGATGGACAAATGCTCCGTTTCGGCGCGAAAGATTTCGCCAAGCGCCTGTCCGCAAAGATGCGCGGGGCGATCAACCGACGGGAGTTTTTCCCTCTCCATGGCGCGAAGTTCTTGTAAGTATGTGCAAAGCCGCTCGTCCGTCTCCGCCATCTTTGCGCGGCGTCGAGCCGACGAAAAGACGGGCAAAAGCGCGCGGCGCGGAAGCGTGCGCCAAAAGCCGTCGTCGGCAATGTCGTCCTTCAACTTATGATAACTGAGCACGGCGGAGGCGCGTGCGGCGAAGTCAAGTGACTCCACCCCCATCACCATATCGCGCTTGCGGCACGGATGCGCCATGCAACGGCAACGCTCACAGCGAAGGGCTTCACGATCGTCGTATAGCATACGCACCAACGCCAAAAATACAATATCGTAACTGAGAGAAAACGACGACAGTCGTCCCGTTTTCTTTTTCATAGAACGGCACACACCACAGTAAACCGCACGGTAAAAGTCGTATTCCCGCACCAAAAGATCCGCTTGTCGCGGCCTGACGTACCCAAACACGGCAATCCACCTTTCCGCACCGTCACGATGCTCCGTTCTTTTTGAAAACGAAAGAGTACCACTTATATATTATAGCACAAACTTTTGATAATTTGTGAACATTTTTGGAATTTTAAGCGATAATTTATAAAAACAACCTCTTTTTGCCAAATCGCTCTCAAAAAGCCGTTATCTTTTGCCTTTTTGTTCGTTTGTCTTGATTTTCATGCAATTATCATGTATAATAGAATATGGGCATAGCACCGCACGCCCCGATAAAGACCTTCCATTCATAAGAACAACCGAGGTTTGATATGTTTAAAAAAATAACCGCCCTCTTGGATCACCCGAAATACGGTGAGGCTCTGCGCTTTCTTTTTGCAGGAGCACTCACCACCGCCGTCAACCTTGCCATTTACATTCCCTGCTTTTATCTGGTTTTTTCTCCCCTTGTAGGCGAGGCGCTTGCTTCTGTGATTTCTAACGGCATTGCGTGGTTCTTTGCCGTTCTATTCGCCTTTTTTGTCAACAAATATTTGGTTTTTCGCTCAAAAACGAATTCGAAAGGCGTTTTTTTCTTCCAACTCCTTGCCTTTTACGCCACCCGTACCGCCTCGGGTGTCCTTGAAATTTTTCTCCCCGCCGCCTTTAT
This sequence comes from Eubacteriales bacterium, assembly GCA_045536865.1. Classification (GTDB taxonomy): domain Bacteria; phylum Bacillota; class Clostridia; order Oscillospirales; family CAG-272; genus UBA1740. The sequence continues at coordinate 75,917 of JAZSOK010000163.1, read as the reverse complement.
CTACTTCGGCATGAACAATCTCATCGCCAAACTTCTCGTTTCTGCCATCGTCATGATCTGTAATTATTTAACGGGAAAGTTTTTTGCTTTCCGCGATAAAAAATAATCTCGAAGAAAGACCCGTATTCACGCGCCCAAGCGAAAGGAGCGTTTTATGACCACACTTTACCTCGTTGTCCCCTGCTATAACGAAGAAGAGGTTCTCCCAAAAACCGCCACTGCCCTTCTTGAAAAAATCACCGCCCTATGCAACTCCGGTCGCATTTCCGCCGATAGCCGTATCGTGTTCGTTGACGACGGCTCTCGCGATAAGACGTGGGACATCATACAAGAACTTCATCTCTCCACCCCCGTTTTCACGGGCCTCAAACTTTCGCGCAACAAGGGACACCAAAATGCGCTTTTGGCAGGTCTTATGACCGTTCGTGACCGCTGTGACATCACGATTAGCCTTGATGCCGATTTGCAGGACGACATTCACGCCATTGACCGTATGCTGGACGAATACGAAAAGGGTGCGGACATTGTGTACGGCGTGCGTTCCTCCCGTAAAAAGGACTCGTTCTTTAAGCGCGCCACTGCCCGTGGCTTTTACAAATTGATGCGTGCCCTCGGTGTTGATACCGTCTACGACCACGCCGATTTTCGCCTCATGAGCAACCGTGCGCTCGACGGGCTCGCCGAATTTAAGGAGGTCAACCTCTTTTTGCGCGGCCTTGTTCCTCTTATCGGATACAAGACGGCAACCGTCACCTACGAACGGGGTGTCCGTGCGGCAGGCGAATCAAAATATCCTCTGAAAAAGATGCTTTCCTTTGCCTTTGAGGGCATTACCTCCATGTCCGTTCGCCCCATCCGTTTGATTGCCACCCTCGGCTTCGTCATCTTTCTTACAAGCATTGCCGTCCTTATTTATTCTCTCATCCGCCATTTCACAGGCAACACGATCAGCGGATGGACCTCCCTTTCCGTCTCCATTTGGGCGATAGGAGGCTTGCAACTTTTGGCACTCGGCGTCATCGGCGAATATATCGGCAAAATTTATATGGAAACAAAAAGCCGTCCGCGTTTTATCATCGAAACAGATTTGCATTGATGACGGCATCCAACAAAAACGCGCTTCCGTCATTCACACCAAAAGGGATGCGCCCGTTACGGTTTCTAACGGGCGCATCTCTTTTTATGTTTTTTGAACGCACGAATTAAAAATCTTTGTTTTTGACAAAAAAGTCTTTGTTTTGGACATGTAAAAAAAAGAAAAAATGTGTTAAAATGTGTTCAATCAACATGGAGGAGAGATAAAATGATTCAAAGAAAAGAAGCCCGCACCGCACGTGTCGCCATGTTTTCTGTGGCACATGCCACCTATTGGGCACAATTTGACGGTCTTTATGACAACATCATGGGATACCACCGTGATTTTTGCAACATGCTCCAAAAGAACGACGTTGAAGTTCTTGATTTTGGCATGGTTGACTCCTCGGAAAAGGCGTATGACGTGTCGGCGCGCATCAAAGCGGCCATGCCCGACGTCCTCTTCTGCGACATGGTGACCTATGCCACCTCGTCCGTATTTGCGCCTATCATCCGTGAAGCGCAAATGCCCGTTGTTCTTGTGGCGCTCCAACCGCGCCGCGCCCTTGACTACACCAAAGCATCCACGTTTATGCAACTTGAAAACGACTCCATTTGCTCCGTCCCCGAATTTACGGGTGTCGCTATTCGCATGGGCAAAAAGGTCAGTGACGTCGTCATTGGCACCCTTTACGATGATCCGGCGGCAGAAGAAGAGATAGCCAAATGGTGCAACATTGCAAAGGCGCTTCACGCTCTGCGCGGCGCGCGCCTTGGCCTGATGGGACATGTATTGGAGTCCATGTACGACATGCACGCCGATCCTACCGCCATTGCTTCTGCATTTGGCGCACACGTACCGCTTCTTGAAATTGACGACTTGGTGGAGGAATACGAGGCGGTCACCGAAGAAGAAATTCAAAACAAACTGTCCGTCATCCGTGAGGAATTTGACATGCCGAACCCCGTTTCGGACCCCGTCACCACCAAGGTGACGGAGGCAGATTTGCTCCGTGCCGCCAAGGGTGCCGCCGCACTCGACAGATTGGTTGACAAGTATCACCTGACGGGCTTGGCTTATTATTACGAAGGCAAGGAAGGGAGCGCGCAACGAAAAGTCGCCTCTTCTCTCGTCGTCGGTAACTCGCTTCTGAATGCACAGGGCACGCCCATGTGCGGCGAATTTGACATCAAAACCTGTGTCGCCATGCTCATTATGGATAGATTGGATATCGGCGGTAGTTTTGCGGAGCTTCATCCCTTTGATTTTGAAGAAGACTTCATTTTGGTGGGGCACGACGGGCCGCACCACCTACGCATCGCCGACGGAAAGCCCATTTTGAGAAGCCTCATCAAATATCACGGCAAACCGGGCAGTGGCGCTTCCGTTGAATTTAAGATCAAAGAAGGCCCCATTACCATGCTCAGTATTTCTCAAAACGCCGACGGTCGCTTTAAGTTTGTCATCGGTGAAGGCCTTTCCAAAAAAGGACCGATTCCCCCGACGGGCAACACAAACACACGCGGCTTTTTTGAGCCGACCACCAAAGAGTTCGTTAAAAAGTGGGTCATGGCAGGTCCTACGCACCATTGCGCGTTGGGCATCGGACATCATGCGGATGAACTCGTTAAAATTGCAGAGGCGCTCGGCGTTGACTATTGCGTGATCAAATAAAGGTGTCCCAAAAAGGCACCCCTTACAAAGAGCCCGCAATGCTCATAACCAACTCAAAGCATACAAAAGGAAGAGGATATGAATTTGCGTGTCGCAAATTCATATCCTCTTTCTTGTTTATAAATCTCTTTGACTGTTTTTTGCCTTATTTTCCCTCTCCGTCATAGGCAAGCATGGCAGAAAAAACATCCTCGTGCCGCCGATAAACGGCCTCCGCCTTTTTCTTGCCTGAAACGGTGGCCATGTAACTGATGCGACGGAAGCAAAGAAGCGTGTCGCGCGGCATCGACTTAAAACCGGGAAGTTCGGCAAGAGGTGTCTTGTGCAAATACACCGCATAGTCGTCATAGGTATCGGTCAAGTCATTTTTAAAATCGGAAAGCGGACGGTAAAGCGGACTGTAAAAAACGCTATCCCCCTCGTCCCTCTTATCGGGATAATAAACGCGCGAAAGTTCGTACACGTCACGGCTCAAAAGACAAATATATGCTTCCACCGTCGCCAGTTGCGTCCGAAAGGCGTTGGCGTTTTCATAAGAGGTATTGGCAAGAAAAGCGGCGTCCATATCTTCCATGTCCTGAAACATCTCGGTAGATTCAATGTAGTGCGTGATAAACGACACTTTGCATTCGTCTTCCTCTAACACGCTGTCCGATAGCGACGTTCTGATTTGTCCTTGCGCCTGTCCACTCAACGTCTTTCCGCCGACCTGCAAAAAGGAAATGTCGCCGCTTTCGCGGCCGCACATCTGCAAAATGCACACAAGCGCCACAAGGACGAGCAAAACCGCCCCTATGGTGTGCCACTTGTAATGGTACCAATAATTTTCAAAGCGCGAAAGCGTCCCGCTTTGCAGTGCCCGTTCGGGCATCTTGTCCTTTTTGGGATCGGCGGCCCCTAGTGAAACGTTTTCGTCCTGCGCGCCGTTCTTTTCAAATTCTTGCATGATGATGGCTCCTTCTTTACAATAAAACCCTGTATATCGAAAGATATGCAGGGTTTTACGACTTATCGGTTTAACGGCTTCATCGTCGGATTCCAACAAACCCGTTTGTCTCCCTACAAACGCCTACACGTCCCGCCTCTTTCAAAAAGCCGTGCGGTCAATGAAAACGGCGGATAACAGGCGTCGTTTTTTTACCCTCTCCAAATTAACTTTCACCTACTTATATCAAATAGTATTATACTATTTTTTACTCAAATTTGCAATAGAAAATGATAAATCTTCCGACAAGCAGTTAAAAATCCGTATGTTTTTCTTCACGGCATATTGGTAGGCAATGGCCGTCCCGCTTTTGGGTTGGTAGTCACGTAAATCCCCGTAGCCCTTTCTGCGCCGCGGCGGTGCATAGTTTTCGTCGTAATAAACCACGCAAACGGCGCTTTGATTTATCATCTCATAATTGCGTTCCACATAAGAGGCGCGCCCCGCCCCCCTTATCCTTCGGGGATAATAGGTTTGCTCGTAGCCTTCAAGCAAATATTCCTCGTAAAAGTCGGGAATGTCCGCATACTCGCCCCTCACATATACTCGCTTTATGTGGGGATATTTTTCTTTTGTTTTGGTCACCAAATTATAGCAAAGACTGTTAAACGCGCTCTTACTGCCGAAAAGGAAAGTGTCCACGTCTTCCTTTACAATTAAAGTTTCAACAATACCGACAACTTTTGCCCTCAACGCGGGCGTATCCTCAATCTGCCGATGCCCAAAAAAGCAACAGGTTTTTTCCCTCAACATAACTACCCTCTCAACGACACTATAAGCACAAATAATATCATGTTTAATATTTATAGTATATCACTCTGAACATTCAATATCAATAGTCTATGGAAAGTTGAATATAATATTTATAGACTATATATAGAGGTGATAATAATGAGTGATATTGCAAAATTTATTGGACAACGCATACGAAATTATAGAAATCAACAAGGGCTTAGCCAAGAAAAACTTGCAGAATTATCCGGTTGCCATCCTACTTATATCGGACAATTGGAGAGAGGCGAGAAAAACGCAACTCTTGAAAGTATTGAGAAAATAGCAGTTGCCCTCAACATTCCGCTTTCAACATTGTTTGAAAAATTGGGTGGTGAAGAAGATAATGACCGTGTTCCTCTTAAATGCTATGAATTTTTATCTGCCAAGACCAAGGCTGAACAAGAGCATTTATATAGGATATTGGTTGAAATGGACAAATATAAAAGCAACTAAACATACACAAAAGTATAGTCCCCGTATGTCCGCCATCCTCCGATGGTATCCTTCATCATAAGACCTTCCAACATCATATAAATTCTTTTATTATAGTCGCCCCTATGTTTCTATGAGTTCAACAGAACTGTTCCTGTGATGTTTCAATATCTATTAGATACAATATTATATAAAAATGGTGATTGAAATGTACGAAAAAGAATTTCCTTTGAGATTGGCGCAACTTCGAAATAAAAAAGGCGTTTCTGCCAGAGATATGAGTTTATCTATCGGGCAAAATGCCGGTTACATCAACAGTATAGAGTGTGGAAAGGCGTTCCCTTCGATGTCCGGCTTTTTCTACATTTGCGAATATTTGGGTATTACCCCCTATGAGTTCTTTGACACGGATTCCAAAAACCCTGAAAAATTACAAGCGCTCCTTTGCGACCTCAAACGCCTTGACGATACACAACTTGAAAACATCTCTTCAATCATTAAGGGATTGGTTAAATAAGACAAAAAACACCGCAACTTATAGTAGATAAGTTGCGGTGTTTTGTTATCATCTTTTTTAGTCATCACCAGGTCTGCGCGCCGACGTGTCTGCTATCCACCGATGACCAAAAAGGCAACAGGTTTTATCCTTCAATACACTGCTACTCCAATAAATTATGTTTTTACGCCTCTAAAAGCAACCAATTTAGGAATTATATCTAATTATAACATATTTATTTGGATTATAACATATATTTATTTATTATTTTTCAAAATATAGCGTATATTCTTGGAATAGTTGCCGCTTGTCATTGTTTAAAATAATAATGACAGGAGGTATCAAACTATGGATGCTAATTTTATACGGAACAGAATAACCGAATTAAGACTTAAAAAGGGTGTTTCGGAATATCAGATGAGTTATGATCTCGGTCATAGCAGAAGTTATATTTACAATATTTCCTCCGGAAAATCCTTGCCCCCGATGGCTGAATTTTTAGAGATATGCCAATACTTTGAAATCACGCCCAGTCAATTTTTTGATGAATCCATCGAGAACCCTGCCCTGCTCCAAAGTGCTATTGAAGCATTAAGGAAACTTAACGATGACGATATTATGCTCATTATCGGCAACATTCGCAGACTTGCGAAATAGTTGTGGCTTATAGTGGCTAATAATTTATAAAAGCCTCAAACAACATGCCGTTCAACGAGGTTGTTTCTATTGTTGAAAACGCAAGGCGGTAGGCTTTTTGCAAGGCAAAGATTGAAAACTGTTTATAAAAAATAAACCTGTCGAATTTCTCGACAGGCTTATTTTTATACTATCATAAATGCTTTTCACCGCATTTTTTGTGAAGATTGGCGTAGTGGCCTTCCTTGCACTACTTTAAGATGCCGCAAAACCGCGTAGCCACTGGCTTTTTTGGCTTTTTGTTAGTCTAACGGTTTCATTGTGGGAAAAAGCAAAACGTCACGAATAGACGAGGTGTTTGTCAAAAGCATCACCAAACGGTCAATGCCGATGCCAAGACCGCCTGTGGGCGGCATGCCGTAGGAAAGTGCATTCAAGAAGTCCTCATCAACGTCGCACGCCTCCTCGTCACCTGCTGCTTTGAGTGCCGCCTGCGCTTCAAAACGGGCGCGCTGGTCTATCGGGTCGTTCAATTCGGAGAATGCATTGGCATGCTCACGGCCGACAACGAACAATTCAAAACGCTCCGTATATTCGGGATTGTCGGGGCACTTCTTTGCCAAAGGCGAAATCTCCACGGGATGACCTGTAATAAAGGTCGGTTGGATGAGATTTTCTTCCACATACTCATCAAAGAAGAGGTTTAAGATGCCACCGATACCGTGGTGCTCCTCATATTCGATGTGGTGAGCGTGTGCCAAAGCACGCGCTTCTTCAAGTGTTTTGACGGTAGAGAAATCAACGCCGGCGTACTGCTTGACCGCCTCGGTCATAGACAGACGGGCAAACGGTTTGGAAAGATCGATCTCCACGTCGCCGTAAGTGACCTTTGCCGTACCCAAAACCTTTTCTGCAACGGTGCGAATGAGGTCCTCGGTCAAATTCATCATACCCTCGAAATCGGTATATGCTTCATACAGTTCAAGGAGCGTAAATTCGGGATTGTGACGGGTGTCCATGCCCTCATTACGGAACACGCGACCAATTTCGTATACGCGCTCCATGCCGCCAACGATCAAGCGCTTCAAGTGCAACTCTAACGCGATACGCAAATACATATCCATGTCGAGCGTATTGTGATGCGTGATGAACGGACGTGCAGAGGCACCGCCTGCCTGCGTATGTAGAACAGGCGTCTCGACCTCCAAGAACTCACGGTTATCAAGATAAGCGCGGATTTCACGAATGATGCGGGAACGGCGCACGAATACCTCTCTTGCCTCGGGGTTGACGATGAGGTCAACGTACCTCTGGCGATAGCGCAAATCGGTATTTGTCAAGCCGTGGAACTTTTCGGGGAGGGGCAAAAGCGACTTGGAAAGCAACTCGATTTTCTGCGCGTGAATGGAAATCTCTCCCGTCTGCGTGCGGAACACAAACCCCTCTACGCCGAGAATATCGCCAATATCGCATTTCTTAAAAGCGGCGTAGACGTCCTCGCCGACGTCGTCACGGCGCGCATAAACCTGAAATTTTCCGTCCACATCCAAAAGGTGGCAGAAGGACGCCTTGCCCATGACGCGGCGACTGACCATTCTGCCCGCTACGCGGACGGTCTTCCCTTCATATGCCTCGTAGTTTTCAAGAAATTGACCGCTTTTTGTATCTCTATCGTATTTTGTGACCAAAAAGGGGTTGTTCCCCTCGTCACAAAGCGCCTGCAATTTGTCGCGGCGCACCTGAATTTCACTGGAATGATTTTCCTCTGCCGCGGCGGCGTGCGGCGTGTTTTGTATTTCAGCCATGGATAATATCCTTTCTTTTGCTATCCTTTCCGCTATACGGAATCTTCCTTACAATCAATTACTGTACGGCACGCGTCACCTTTTTAATGGTCAGATGCACTTTGTTGCCGTTCGGCAATTCAACCTCCACGCTGCTACCCGCACGGTTGCCGACAAGCGCGCTACCGATGGGAGAAACGTCCGAAATCTTTCCTTGGCGAGGGTCGGTTTCGTAAGAGCCGACAATATGATACGTCACCTTGGTGCCCTTTTCCTTGTGGTCAACCGTCACGATAGAACCAACACTGACAACAGAGGTGTCCACGTCGCGGTCGTCGAGGATGGTGGCAGTATTGATCATCTGCTCTACTTCCATAATGCGAACGGCAAGGCGGCCCTGTTCCTTCTTTGCCTCATCATATTCGCTATTCTCGGAAAGGTCACCGTAACTTCTTGCTTGGGCAATGTCCTCTTTGTTCTTTTCACGTTGAGCATACAGGTCTGCAAGTTCCCTCTGTAATGCGGCATATCCTTCTTTTGTGTAGGTTGTTTTTTTAGTTGACATGATAATATCGACTCCTTCCAGTTATTTGTATAATATATTTTTTATAATTAAAAACCCAAAAACAGTATTGCGCTTGGTTTAGTTTTCAAGCACGCAACGAGCAAGCCATTCCCTTGCCGTTTTTAAGGGAATATCCGTCTTTTCCGTCAGTTGCTCGGGCGGTCTATTTTCAAAGCCCGCCGACGGCAAAACGGTTTCGTCGGGGATAACGCCCTTGCCATCATAGTTTTCACCATATGGCGGATCGTAGGTTGCAACCGTCAACTTCAAGGCATCTCCTTTGCCCGTGCGATAGGTCACCTGTGCAACGCCCTTGCCGAAAGTTTTGCTTCCAAACAGGCGCGCTTCCATTTTGTTTTTCGCCGCATAATCCCTCAACGCGGCGGCAAAGACCTCACCTGCACTGGCGGTAGAAGCATCCACCAAAACGGCGATAGGCACATCCAAGACGTGCTTTTGATCAAGTTGACAGGAAAGTTCGGTATACGTGCCGTTCCCATATTCGCAAATCAATTTGCCGTCAGAGGCGCGCATGATATAACTCTTTTCCTTATTTGCATAATTGACGCGGATAACGGGACCGTCGGGCAAGAGATATCCAAGGCACTCCGAAACGGCACTGACAAGTCCGCCCGGATTGCCGCGCACGTCAAAGGCAAAGGCCTCGGCGCCCAAACTCTTCAATTCTTCTATCGTTTGCCCCATCTGCGCGGGGGTTTCCTTTGAAAAGCGGAGGATACGCACGTATGCCACGCCGTCATCGAGCATCTTGCCCCAAACGGTTGTCTCCGACACGGTACGGCGCACGGCGGATATCTGCATGGTTGCCCCGTCACGCACGAGCGTCAACGTAACTGCCGTGCCCTCCTCACCGCGTACAAGGCCCGCCGCTTGTTCCTGCGTCAAGCCTCGAAAAGGCACGCCGTCCGCCGCAACGATACAGTCGCCCGCAAGAATGCCTGCCTCCTCGGCAGGGGAATCGCGGTAAACGGACACCACGCGCAAGCCGCCGCCCTCGACGTCCTGTAAAATCGTCACGCCAATTCCCACGAAACGGCCGTTTTGACGCTCTAACATCGCCAAATACTCGTCGGCCGTATAGTGGGCGGCATAGGCATCGCCCGTGCCAAGGACGTAGGCATCCAAAAGCGCCTCCGTCAAGGCGTCCTTATCAACGTCGTTAAGCGCGTGTGCGGAAAACAGGCGGTCAATTGCGAGAAGCCTATCCAAATCAAAAAGTGTCGTTTGGTCATTCTCATACTCTGATTGTAATTCGGCGAGGGCTTTCGATTGCTCCTCACGCAGTAATCGCTCCGACTCCTTTGCCGCGCGATTGACGAAAAACCACGTGGTAAAGGCACTTAACGCCACCGCCAAAACCAAAAGGAACAAGCAAAGTAAGAGGGACACCGTGCGGCGGCGAGGCGCCGACACACGGTTGCTTTCGTCCTCCGTTGACACGGTTTTCTCAAACTCTCGGGGCTCTTTGTTCATAAGAGGTCCTTTCCGCCGTCGGGCGACGCGCCGTTTTTCAAAAGGCCGATAGCCGCTTGCAACTGTGCATCATCGCGGTCGTCACGAAGCGTTGGCGGGATACTCTCGATATGGTCGGGCAAGGGCACCTCCACGTCGGGAACAATGCCGATCCCCTCATAGCAATCACCGAAGGGCGGATTATAGGTAGAAACAGAGATGGTAAACATCGTATCATCCGCAAGTTCTATGACCGATTGCGCCGTTCCCTTGCCATAGGTGGTCTCACCGACGGCAAGCGCCATTTGATAATCCCGAAGCGCGGACGTAAAAAGTTCGGCGGCGCTTGCGGTGTTTTCATTGCAAAGGACCGTCATGGGGAGCGAAACCTCATGGCCGTCGTCTGCTTTCAAGGTGGTGTTTTGATCGGCAAGTTCGGAGTCTTCACGGTAGAGGAAATGAACGAGAGGGCCGCCGTCCTTGATAAGATAATCCAACACGTCGGAAACGGCCGTCACGTCGCCACCGGGATTGTCGCGCACGTCAAAGACGATGCCGCGCACGTCTGCCGCCAAAACGCTATCGATAGCCAAGCGGAATTGCTCGGCGGTTTTGTTGTTGAATTCGTTGATTTTAACATAGCCGACACGCACGTCCTGCTCTATGATACGGTGAGTGACACTGATTAAAGTGATTTTTTCGCGCACAATGGCGTATTCAATCGCCTTATCATCTCGGCCAACCACAAGGGAAACGCGCGTTCCCGCTTTGCCGCCAATGGCGCGGACCACCGCTTCATAGCCGTCCGTAGCGATGGATACGCCGTCCGCGGAAAGGATGCGGTCGCCTGCCTTTATGCCTGCTTTCTCTGCGGGAGAATCGGGCACCGTAGAAACGACGATACATTGATTTTTGTCCGCGTGATACTGAACGGATACGCCAATGCCGACAAGAGAGGCTTGCATCTGTGTCTTGTACGAGGCGGTTTCTTCCTTATCCATATAAACGGCATACTTATCGCCCGCCGCGTGTTGATAAAGGCTTATCACTATACCCGTCACGTCGTCCGCATTTGCTTTGTCCACATAGCCTGCGACATATTCACGATATGCGTCATAAACCGTTGCCGCATGCCGATAAACGTCGGGGAGTTCGCGGTAGTAATAAGCGCGGTAACAGTCCTCTATTGCCTTGACCTTATAAAGACGAAAGGACGGGAAGCCCCAATACGCCAAATAGTCGCTTACGTATTGGCAAGCGTCATTTTCGGGGAGCAGTACCCCTGCCTCTTGAAGTTCTCCGTTTTCGGAAAATTTGGCAAAAGGATCTTTATAAAACGAAGAAAATGCACAGGAAGAAAGAGCGACAACCAAAAGTGTCGCACAAAGAAAAGCGGAAAGGCAACGACGCAAAGCGCGCCCTCCAAACGCCGTTTTCAAACGCAATGGGACACCTACTTTCTCAAAAAAGGGAAAAACCCATCAACTCTTTTGCCCGTCCGCCGTGCATATGCACGGCGGACGGGCGACAAAGAGATCGGCCAATGCCGACAATATCAGAATTTTGTAGGACGGTTTGTCAAATACTTCTTGACCATAAGCGCCACCTTAAAGGTAACGGCGTGATCAAATTCGCGCAAATCCAGTCCTGTTAGTTTGCGGATTTTTTCAAGACGATATACAAGTGTGTTGCGGTGAACGAACAATTTTCTCGACGTTTCGGAAACGTTCAGATTGTTTTCAAAGAAGCTCTGCACCGTCATCAGGGTTTCGCGGTCAAGCGCTTCTAACGAGCCGCGCTTGAACACCTCTTGCAAAAAGATTTCGCAAAGTGTGGTAGGAAGTTGGTAAACCAAGCGGCCAATGCCCAGGTTTTCATAACTGATAATGGTCTTTTCCGTATCGAAGACCTTGCCAACTTCAAGGGCAACGCGTGCTTCCTTATAAGCACGTGCCAAATCCTTCAACGTATCGGCAACGGTACTGATGCCGATGGAAACTCTCATATAAAACTCGGTGCTCAGCGTCTCGGAAATGGTTTCTGCCAACGACTCGATTTCCTGCATATCACAGTCAGGCTCAACGTCCTTTATAAGAACGACGTCCTGCTCACCGATATTGATAATATAATCATGGCTACGGTCGGGGAACATGCCCTGCACCATTTCAAGCGGCATCATCTCCGAGCGCTCGTGGAACTTGATAATCAAAACGATGCGGCTCTGCTCTGCCTCAAAATGCAGTTCCTTGCTCTTGATGAAAATATCGCTCGGCAAAATGTTGTCCAACATGATATTTTTCATGAAGGATGCCTTGTCGTATTTTTCATCGTGCAAGCCTTTTAGGCTGCCCAGTGTAATCGAGAGCGTTGCGACCAAATTTAAGGCCTCTTTGTCAGTCCCCTCAACAAAAACGATATGCTCGCCCTTGCCCTGCGTATGTATGTACCGATACGTATAGCCGTCTAATGCAATATAATCGCCAACGGAAGCGAGTTCTTCCTTTGCTTGTATATTGGTTTCACCCACGCGTTGCAAATCGCTGCAAGCGATGACAACGCCGTTTTCGTCCATGACACCGATCAGACGATCAACCGTGTCCTTCATTTGGTGAATGACTCCTTGGAACAGACGATTAGACATAATCAATTACTCTCCTTCACGGACGTTTTTCTTTGTTCGTCATACTGTACTACATTATAACTGATTTTTTGGCAATTTTCAATAGGATATATAAAAAAATTTAAAAGTTTACAATTTTAGTCCCGTTTTCTTTCGGGCATACTATTTGAATTGCACAACGAAGTCGTCAAATTGCACAGAAACGGAATTTTCACGAAAGTTCGTATACGAACGAAAGCGCAGACAAAACGTAGGCAGAGGCCGTTTCACACCGAAGAATGCGCGAGCCAAGTCCGCAAAGCGTTAGCCCTGCATCCTGTGCGCGTTTCGCCTCCTCCAAAGAAAAGCCGCCCTCCGAGCCAATGACGACGGATATCGTTTGTGGCATTTTTTCGGGCAAGCATGCGGGCAAGGGCCGCGTGCCCTCGGCCTCGTAACAAAAAAGCGCAAGTTCCGACCGTGCCGCCGAAACGAGCATGTCCTCAAAGGAAAGCTTCGCGCCAAGTGTGGGGATGACACCTCTTCCCGTCTGTTTTGCCGCCTCCTCGGCAATGCGCGACAAGCGCGCACCTTGACGCGCGGATCGCTCCTCTGTCGGACGGCGAACGCAAAACTGTGAAGAAAAAGGCACGATTGAAGACGCGCCCAGTTCCACCGCCTTTTGCACAATGGTATCCAACTTGTCACCCTTGGGGAACGCCTGATAAAGTGTGATACAAACGGGGGATTCCGTTGCAGACGGAGCAGAAGAAAGGACCTCTGCCACGACACGGTCGGGCGTGATGCTCGTTAGGCGGCAGGAATAATCCCGTCCGCGACCGTCGGAAAGTGTCAAAAAATCGCCGCATGCCATCCGCAAGGATAGGGCGATGTGCCGTGCATCCTCGCCGACAATAGATATGGTTTTTTCTGCCTCCCCAAGGTCAGACACAAAAAATCTCGGCATAGTTTCCTCCACTCAAATCTTTTCAACGAGAAGCGCGTACCAATCGCGTTCCGATGCCGTGCGAAGCAGGCGGTATCCGTTTGCCTCCATCGCCCCCAAAATATCGTTCACACGCCCCTCGATAATGCCCGAAAGAATGACGCGCGCACCGGGTGTCAACACCGTGTGCAAATCCGGTGCCAAGCGCAAAATGATGTCGGCAACAATGTTTGCCAAAACAAGATCGAATTTGCCACACGACAGATCCACGCCGTGTAACAAATCAGACACGCCGCAGGTAATGTTTTGTGCGCCGTCCGAGGCAATGTTATCCTTGGCAACGCGCACGGCAACGGGATCAATATCGTATGCGGCGCAGGACGAAGCGCCAAGTTTTGCGGCGCAAAGTGAGAGAATACCGCTTCCGCAACCAATGTCCAAAACACGCTCGCCGCCGCGCACCTCTTCTTCCAAAAGTTGCATAACCAGTCTTGTCGTTTCGTGCGTTCCCGTGCCAAACGCCATGCCGGGGTCCATCCGAATGATGACCTCGCCCGCAGTCGGCGCGTATTCCTCCCATGCGGGCACAACCGTCACGCGCCCAATATGCACGGGCTTGTAATACTTTTTCCAGGACTCCGCCCAATCCTCCTCACAAAGACCCTCGCAAGCAATATTTGTATCAAGAGAAAGTGTGGAAAACCGTTCCTTTAAGAATTGCAAATATTCGGGAAGCGACTTTTCCGCCGGCACGAAGAGGGACACGCGCACCGTATCCTTGTCCGCATTCAAAATGCTTTCGTCAATCAACTCGCCGTACATGCCGTTTAATTCGATATCACTGTAATCTTCGATCATCAGTCCGTTATCAAGCATGCTCATGACGGCTACGATATCGTCTAAAATCGCGCGCTTACCTTCGACCGTCACCTTCGTCCAATCGGTACTCTGCACGGTTTCTTCTCTATTGCTTGTATTCTCTGACATAAAAACCTCTTTTCTGTCGCCCTCGGCGACCGAGCAGGTGAACGGATGTTCCGTTCAAATCTCCATAAAATATTTGCGCGTTTCGGCAATGTCCAAATGGATTTGTGCCACAAGCGCATCCAACGTGGAAAACTGTCTTTCCTCGCGCAAGTAGTGTAAAAAAGCAATTCTGACACGGCGGCCGTACAACCATCCGTCAAAATCGAGAATATGGCTCTCGCAATTAACGTTGGCATCGTCCTCCACCGTTGGTCTTACCCCCACGTTCGACACGGCAGGATGCATCTGTCCGTCAATTGTGCAAACGCACGCATAAACGCCGTGACGGGGAATCACAAAGCCAAGCGGAAAGGTTTGGTTGATGGTCGGCACGCCGATAGAGCGCCCGAGCATCTTGCCGTGAATAACGGGAAAATTGATAGAAAACGGACGGCCGAGCATGGCGGTTGCCTGCCGAAGATTGCCCGTTTCAATGGCGTCACGAATGGCAGTCGAACTGACGGCAATCCCCTCCGATTCAAGCGGCGGTAGGACAAAGCAATCTCCCCCGTTTTGTTGCATCAACCGTGCAAGTTCGTCCGCGCCCGCCGAAGCGCCCTTGCCAAAACGGAAATTAAAGCCGCAAACGGCCGTCTTTGCGTGACAACGTCCGCACAAAACCTCGGCAACGAAGCGCGCAGGCGACAATTCCGAAAGCGAAAGAAATTCTGCCGCGTACACGCGCTCTACCCCCGCCAGTCGAAAAAGTTCCATGCGCTCTTCCCACTCCGTCAAGCGCGGTGCGCCCGATTTGTACGTGCCATCTCCGCAATCGGAAAAGGTGAAAACGGCAAAAATCGCCCCGCGACGCGAGGCCTCCTCACGTGCACGCCGCAAAAGCGATGCGTGTCCGACGTGTACGCCGTCAAAAAAGCCGAGAGCCACCACGCACTCCGAGGCAGAGGGCGAGGTGGCACATAGAGAGATCTGATGTATACAGGGCGTTACTCTTTCGGACATAAATAACTCCTAAGCAAGAAAGAAAGCAGTTCGTCCCGTTCCACCTTACGAATCAGACTTCTGGCGTTCTTATGGTTGGTGATGTACGTAGGATCCTCTGTAATGATGTATCCCACCAACTGATTAATAGGATTATACCCCTTTTCGATAAGCGCCTCATAGACACCTGTTAAAACGGCGTGAATGGCCGCCTCGCGTTCGCCGGGCTTAGCAAAAACTTGCGTTTTGTTTGCAGTTCCTTCGTTCATTTTTTCCCTTCCTGTTCATGTGTTTTTTTCACATATACACCGCTTGAATACATAGAATCCATCAATCAGTTTTCTTCTTACGTTTATTATACATCAACCGCCCCCGTTTGTCAACATGCAATGCTTTTTAATTAAAAAGAAAGCACAAAAAATTCGCCCGATCAAGCAAAAGCCTTCTCGGGCGAACCGTCGCTATTATTTTTTAGGGGGTATATCAACGCGTTCGGGCGCGCTTTGACAAATAGACCTTGCCGCATGCGCCATCCTTATGATTGTTTCATCTTAAAAAAACGCCGTAACAACGGGCGAAAAAGCCGAGGCGATCTCAAAATGACAATTTTCATCGAACAAATCCTTTCTCGCCGCCGTCCACGCGGCGACGCGCGTTACAAACGTAGCATAATAAATCAACAACTTGATGCCAACCCCTGTTCCCGTTTGACACGTCCGTGCTACAACTTGACAAAAGTCATACACCCGATGGCGACAATCAGTAATGCTTCAATGACGACAAGCACCCCCGTCGGCACGAAAAAGGATAAAAGGATTCCAAGACCAAAAGACACGAGGGCAATGCTTGCCAAGCGAAACAATCTGTTTTCCCGCATAAATCCACCGCTTTCCGAGAACGTTGGTGCTTCCTATCGTCTTTTTCGTCGGCTTTTATCCGTTTGACGAGGGAATCGGCACTCTTGCTGTCATTATATGCACACAAAGTGCAAAACTTTCCTGTTTTTTCATCTTTTTTCGGCAAATAGCGGTGCTTGCAACCCTCACGCCGCGTGCGGTGCCTCTGCCGCCGCCCCCTCTTCCATCCTGCGTTCTTGAATTTCTAAAAGGAGTACGCTCCTGTCGTCCTCTCCCTCGTTCTTTTGCGCCGCCATCGCCACAATTTGCTGTGCCGTTCTTTGCAAATCCTCTCGAATATTGCCGTTTAACAGTTGAAAAAGCCACGGCTGCTCCTCGCCGTCTGGGCAAATGCCGTCAGAGAGCATGATCACAATATCCCCCGCTTGCATGTCAAAGGAGACGGTCTCCCCGTCGTATTCACGCAAAATGCCGATGGGCGGTGTTTTTACACGCGCGCGGTACAGATTGTCGCCCCGTTTGATATACGAGGAAACCGCACCGCATTTCAAAAACTCCGCACGGCCGCTAAAAGCATCCAAAGAGAATAGATCAACCGTCGCCGACGCTTCTTCGCTCCGTCCGCGAAGCATGTGGTGCATCATTTCGACCGTGGGCAAAACGCCGCATCCCGCCCCCAAAAATTGTTCAAGAAAGCCGCACACGAGTTGGGAAGCGCGTGCGGCGCGCCTCCCGCACCCCATGCCGTCCGACAGTAAGGCGTGCAAATAACCGCCCGCCTCGTCGTCAAAACAACTGATAACGTCCCCCGAAAGTTCGCCCTCTCGATACGCACTGACCGCCGATGCCGCCAACACGTCAAAGCGGCGGCGGCAGGTCATTTTGAGCGTGCCGACACGGTTGATTTCCTCAAAGGTGGGCGCCTCCATTTTCATGCAGGTTTCTCTCTCGAAAATATCGCGAATGTCGTCTGCCATTTCGCCAAGTGCCTGTATCGCCCGTGTTCCAACGGAAATGACGGGGCGTTTCTTTCCCTTGACCAGTACGGTGACGTCCCCAAGTGAGGGCAGTTCCTCCGTCAAGCACGCTTGCAACCGTAGGGAAAGCGGCGCGTTTTCAAGCGACTCTTCCCTTCTTTTGCTCGATTCATCGGCAAGCAAGCGGGAGAGCATCATATATTCCGTGGCGACAAGCGTACTGTGCGCGCTCTTTCGCTTGCCGCCGCACAAGGCGGCGGCCTCCGCGCGAATGCCCCGTAAAATATGCGCCTCCTCTTGACAATAGGGCGGAAAATATTTTTCTTGTCCCAAATGGACCGTCCCCGAATGAGAAAGCTCCTCCGACAATCGCCCGATCGCCTCAACGCCCTTACGGTGCTCGCCCTCCCAACAGAGGGCTCTTTGCGCGCATTGCGGGCAAAAGCGGTTGCACACCTTGTCGCACATGGAAAAATACTCCGCCATATCGGGGCTTTCCTCTGCCACGCCCTCGCGCCGAAAGGTATCGGAAACGGACAGGAGCGCATCGCTCAACAAGCGTAGTTTGTCCGTCTCCCTGTCGCCGCGCAAAATCACGCTTTGTGCCGCGTAGGTAACGGCAACGTCCTCGCCGCAACTGCCCTCGTCAAAAAGCACGCCGCGCCTCATTTTCATATAAAGCGGCCATGTCAAAAGCGCCGAAATGGTCATCTCGGGCATGACACCGAGAAGACCGCCCGCACCGCCGAAATACGATGCCAAAAGGGTGGCGCCGCCAATGCCGAGCGTCAGACCGTAGCCCGTTCCGTAAGGAAAAACAACACCCGAAAGCAAGCCGAGGACACCAAAGGTCGGCGCGTAAAAGGGCGTGACGCTAATCGCCGTGAGCATACCGCCGACACATCCCTTCAAAGCACCGAAGCGCCGTGAAACGAATAAAGTAAAAAGCGTGGCGGCAATCAAGCCGAGCGATAACCCATACACGCTATAAAAGGAAAGCGCATAGGCAAGCGCGCCAAAGAAGGTCAAAAGACCGACCTCTACGTAAAAGGGCGACAGACCGCCAAAAGGAATCTCTCCCTTCCTATATTTCCGTGTTCCGAACAAATCCGACAAGTGAAGTTCTGCCGCAAATACGCCGACGAAAAGCGCGGCACAAACGGCCGGCACCGAAACGGCGGCGGCGGAAAAAAGCAAGGCGTGCGTGGTAAAGCCAAACCGAAAGAGTTGCCACGCCGCCATGCCCACCCCCGTCAGTAATAGGGCGACAATTTGCAGTTGGGGCAATTCGCGGAAATACCCCTCGCTCATACTGCCTTCGCTCTCTTTTTCACCTCTCGGTGCAGAAAAGAGAAAGCGTACCCCCAAAAGCATGAGGTAAAAAAGCGCATAAACAAATCCGTCGTGCGGCATCGTCAACGCGCCGACAACGCTCCCGACGAAAACGAACAACGGATTACCGCGCACCACCGCCAAGAGTGAAAAAGCCAACGGATAGGTGCCGAAAATGATATGTGCGCGCGCAAAAAGCGCGGCAACGACACCAAGCACGGCTTGTCCCAAAACCGAAAGCGCGTTGACCTCCTCCGTCCTCTCCGAACTCGTCCGCCGTAGCGGTTTTTTTGACATTTCTTTTTGTCCTTGCCGTTCTGCGTTCATTCCTTTTCCTCCCCTTTGATCTTTTGAGATCTGTTGTCTAACCCTTGTTTTGATAAAAGCATGACAAGCAGACGTTCAACGGGCTTGTCCTTTTCCTTTTGAGTATAGCATTTCTTCCCACAAAAAATCGTCGAAGCGCGGAAATCTTTTTATGCTCTTTTGTCTTTGCTTGTCTTCTTTTTTATAAAAAGGAGGTTTACGGGCGGCTTTTTGCAATAAAAAAGACGATGCACATTGATTTGCACCGTCTTTTGTTGTTTCTCCGTTCTTTTGTGTTTGCGTTGAAAGGGCAATTTTTCAAAAGTGTTTATCAAAAAGTAATTCGCTCTACCGATTGCACGCGCCCCGTATCCGTATTTAACGAAAAGACAACGCCCTCTGCCCGAATGTCGCCGTCTGCCGGCTCGTATCGCGCAGGCAAGCGTTGCACGTTGCGCGCCAAAACGACGTCCGTGCGAATACCAAGCACGCCGTTCGTTGGACCGCACATGCCCAAATCAGACACGTAACCGCTTCCGTTCGGCAAAATGCACGCATCCGCCGTCGGCACGTGGGTATGCGTGCCCGCAATCACGTGAACGCGCCCGTCAAGATATCTGCCCATCGCCATTTTTTCGCCGCTTGCCTCGGCGTGAAAATCAAGCACGGCAAAATCGTAGTGTCCCGCCTCGCGCACAAGAAGTCTGTCTATTGCCGAAAAGGGATTATCAAGAACGGGCACCATATCAACCACGCCGAGCAGGCTAATGACTAACATGCGATAGCCACAGGCATCGGCAATGGTATACCCTGCCCCGGGAACCTCGGGGGGATAGTTCAACGGCCGCAACATGCACGGATGGTCCTCCATGTACGCATGAATGGACAAGGTTTGCATCGTATGATTGCCGCCCGTTAAAACGTCGGCGCCCGCCGCAAAAAGACTGTCTGCAAGTTCGGGCCCCGCACCGCCGAGAAAAGCGGCGTTTTCCGCGTTTACCGTCACAAAGTCAATCTTCCGTGCCCGTCGCACGTCAAAGAGATGCTCTCTTATATACTCCACACTGCGCGGATCCGTGACATCTCCCAACATAAGTATATTCATGTGCCTTCTCTTTTCTGTTTTCAAAATCGTTTCATTAAATAAAGAAAGGGAAACCTTCACAGTCTCCCCTTCTTTCTTTTTCCAAAGGTACTGCCGACTTATTTTGCGTAATCGACAAAGCGGCTTTCGCGAATCATGTTGACTTTTATTTGTCCCGGATATTCCATCTCGTCCTCAATCTTCTTCGCAATATCGCGCGCCAAAAGTTTCATCTGATCGTCGTCAATCTTGTCGGGCTTCACCATCACGCGCACCTCGCGGCCCGCTTGAATGGCAAAGGTCTTTTCAACCCCTTCAAACTCACATGCGATTTCTTCAAGTTTTTGCAACCGCTTGATGTAGTTTTCAACATCCTCACAACGCGCACCCGGTCTTGCCGCAGAAATAGCGTCTGCCGCCTGCACGATGAAGGCGATTGTCGTTTGAGGCTCCACGTCGTTATGATGCGCCTCAATCGCATGGATGACCTCTTTGCTCTCGTGTTGCTTCTTGGCAATTTCCACACCAAGTTGAATGTGAGAGCCCTCGGCCTCCTGCGTCATAGCCTTACCGATATCATGGAGAAGACCTGCACGCTTGGCAACGGTACTGTCCACGCCCATCTCATCGGCAAGAATGCCCGAAAGCAAGGATACCTCCACCGAATGGCGCAAAACGTTTTGTCCGTAACTCGTTCTGTATTTCAGACGTCCGAGAAGGCGAATTTCCTCACCGTTCAAGCCGTGAACACCCGTCTCAAACGCCGCCTTTTCTCCCGCCTGCTTAATGGTCTGCTCAACTTCGCGCTGTGCTTTTTCAACCATTTCTTCAATGCGCGCAGGATGAATACGGCCATCGGCAATCAACCTTTCAAGTGCCAACCGTGCCGTTTCTCTGCGAATGGGATCAAAGCCCGAAATGGTGATAACCTCGGGGGTATCGTCGATAATCAACTCGACACCCGTCAAATTTTCAATCGTACGAATGTTTCTGCCCTCTCGGCCGATAATTCGTCCCTTCATATCCTCACTCGGCAAGTTGACCACCGAGATGGCAACCTCGCTCACGTGATCGGCGGCACAGCGTTGGATAGCGAGCGACAAAAGTTCTCTTGCTTTCTCGTTCGACTCCTCTCTGTACTGCTCCTCAAACGCCGCCAATTTCATAGCGGTGTCATGGGCAATCTCACTCTCGACACGCACCAAAAGCTCTGCTTTGGCTTCCGCCGAGGATATACCGGAGATCTTTTCCAAAACCTGAATTTGTGCGGCAAGTTGCTCTTGCGCCTTGCGGCAAAATTCCTCTGCCTCTTTTTGCTTTTCGAAAACGGCAAGTTCCTTTCTTTCAAGTCCCTCGGTCTTTGCGTCCAAAAGTTCTTCTTTTTGAATGACTCGACGCTCTAAACGTGAAACCTCCTTGCGACGTTCCTTTGCTTCAAACTCTGCGTCGTTTTTGATGCGTAACGCATCTTCCTTTGCCTCGACGAGAAGTTCTTTCTTTTTTGTTTCCGCATCACGGAGCGCATCTTCCACCACGCGGATGGCTTGTGCCTCCGCAGAACCCATCTTTGATTCCGCTACTTTTCTTCTCCACGCATATCCAATGCCCAGTCCGGCGCAAACGCCCACTGCTGCACAGATAATGCCTGCGAGAATGACAATCCATGTGTCCGGCATCCCGTACACCTCCTTTTCCTTTGTCCTTCTGTCTCTTGTTTGGGCCTTTTCGGCAAACGTCTTTTTCGTGTAACCACGACTCTATTTTTGCCGTAATCGGCCTTGCGTTCAATATAAATAATTTCGGCACTCCGATAAAAAAGCGGCGTTTTAGGTAATTAAAAACGCCTTTTTCGGCGTGACCTCATATATCCATATAATAATATTATAAACGATGTCATGTCAAATGTCAAGTATCTTCGGCGGCGGAGGGATTGTTTTTCTATGCTTTCGTACAATTTTTTTCGTGTTTTTTCTCCCTTTGCATCATTTTCACCACCGAAGAGGATCGCCCGCCATAAAAATGGATCTCTTGGCAAATTAACACTTTGTTCACAATAAAACGCATGCTATCTATTGACTTTCTGCCGAGAAAGTGATAAATTGGTTACAGCGTTTAGCACTTGACATGCGAGAGTGCTAATTTCTTGCATCTTGCCGAAACGGGGTGAAAAAGTGAAAGACGACCGATTGAGCGCACGAAAACAGTTAATTCTCCAAGCCATCGTCGATGCACATATTGCTCGCGGCGAGCCCGTAGGCTCCCGTCTTCTTGCCGAAAATAAGCAGTTGGCGTGTTCATCTGCCACCATTCGCAATGAAATGGCGGAACTCGAACTGCTCGGTTATTTGGAGCAACCTCACACGTCGGCAGGCAGAGTGCCGAGCGAACTTGGCTACCGTTTTTACGTCGATTCGCTTTTGCAACGCTACCGCATGACGACGAACGAAATCGAGCAACTAAATCTTTCGTTGCAATCGAAGATGACGGAACTTGACCGCATTTTTGCCGAGGCATCTCGCCTTGCGGCCGCCATGACCAATTATGCCGCCATTACGGCGCGCCCGAAAACCAGTGGCGTACGCATCAAACGCTTTGAAACGGTCTATATTGACAATTATCACTTTGTCCTCGTCATGCTTTTTGAAAACGGCCTGATACAAAGCAAGACCGTGCGTTCCGTCCTGTCCATCAGTGCGGAGGAATTGCACACGCTTTGCTTTTCCCTAAACGCCCACATGACCGATTTTTCCTATGACGAAATCGCCTTGTCCGTCGTTTTCGACATTGAACAAGAGATGGGGCGCGCGGCATCGGTTGTCTCGCCGCTTGTCAAAGTTATCTACGAAACGATGCGCGAACTGAACGACGGGGAATTACAGGTTGAGGGTGTCGATCACCTTTTAGAGTACCCCGAGTATTCAAATATGGAAAATTTCCGCAATATTCTTGGCGTGCTTGACAAAAAGTCGCCACTTTTGGATATGATATCATCGGCACCCAACGAGGACATTGCCGTGTATATCGGCAGTGAAAACGCCGTGGACGTTATGAGCAATTCCACGCTCATTTTCAAGCAAATACGCCAAGACGGTCAAGTGCTTGGTACAATCGGCATCATCGGACCTCGCCGCATGGATTATTCCAAGGTAATAGAAACCTTAAATCATCTGGCGGGCGGCATCTCACGCGCACTGATTGATGGCACACCGTCGCAAAATTTATTGAAAGGAACAACCGAAGACAATGGATGAAAACATAAAGATACAAGACGACGAGGCGTGTGCAAAGAGCACCGAAGAGAAAGCAGAGGATGCCAAGACAACGTCTAAGAAAGAAAAGAAAGACAAGTCAAAGGCGGAACTTGCAGAATGCAAACAAAAGTTGTCTTCTCTTGAAAAAGAAATCGAGGCGATGAAGGACCAACACCTCCGTGTCGTTGCCGAGTACGACAACTTCCGCCGCCGTTCCCAAAAGGAGCGCGAGGGGGTTTACACAGAGGCAGTTGCGGACTGCATTGCCGAAATTCTTCCCTTCCTTGATAATTTAGAGCGCGCGTCTGCCGCAGGCGGCGATGCAGAGCAGGTACGGCAGGGACTGGAAATGATCGCCAAATCAACCGATGTCTTCCTCACAAAACTCGGTATAGAAGTGTTCGGCGCACCGGGCGATGCGTTTGACCCCGAAATTCATAACGCGGTGATGCACATAGAGGACGAGAGCCTCGGTGAAAACATCGTTACAGACGTTTACCAAAAGGGCTACCGCCGCGGAGATCGTATCATCCGCCACGCGATGGTCAGAGTGGCGAACTGATAGCCTATTAAAACTGTTGTAATCAATCCGTTCATACGGTTAAAAAACAAATTTACACCCGCAAGGGCAGATCACAGGAGGATCTAATTATTATGGCAAAAATCATTGGTATTGACCTTGGTACAACGAACTCATGCGTTGCCGTTTTTGAGGGCGGCGAGCCTGTTGTTATTCCGAACCCCGAAGGGGCGCGCACAACCCCCTCTGTCGTGGCTTTTTCGAAGACAGGTGAGCGCTTGGTCGGTCAGGTGGCAAAGCGCCAGAGCGTGACCAACCCCGACCGCACCGTCAGTAGCATTAAGCGCGAAATGGGCCTTGACTACAAAGTGGCCATCGACGATAAGAACTACTCTCCTCAAGAAATTTCCGCGATGATTTTGCAAAAGTTGAAGGCCGATGCAGAGGCATACCTCGGCACGACCGTTTCGCAAGCGGTCATCACCGTTCCCGCTTATTTCTCGGATGCACAGCGCCAAGCAACGAAGGACGCAGGCAAAATAGCAGGCCTTGAAGTCATGCGTATCATCAACGAGCCGACGGCGGCCGCTTTGGCATACGGCATTGACAAGGAATCCGAACAGAAAATCATGATTTTCGACCTCGGCGGCGGCACGTTCGACGTATCGCTTTTGGAAATTTCCGACGGTGTGTTTGAAGTGCTTGCAACCGCAGGTAACAACCGCTTGGGCGGCGACGACTTTGACGAGAGAATCATCAATTGGATTGCCGAATCCTTCCAAAAGGAAAACGGCGGCATTGATCTCCGCAAGGACAAAATGGCTCTGCAACGCTTGAAGGAAGCGGCAGAAAAGGCGAAAATCGAACTTTCCGGCGTGATGAGTTCCACCATCAGTTTGCCCTTTATCACCGCGGATGCAACGGGCCCCAAGCACTTTGAGGCAACCTTGACACGCGCAAAGTTTGATGAATTGACAAGAGATTTGGTAGAGGCCACCATGAAGCCCACGAAGCAGGCTTTGGCAGATGCAGGCTTGTCCGCTTCTCAAATTAATAAGGTTCTCTTGGTAGGCGGTTCTTCCCGTATCCCCGCCGTGCAGGAGGCCGTTAAGAGTCTCATCGGTAAAGAGCCCTTCAAGGGCATCAACCCCGACGAGTGCGTTGCCATCGGCGCCGCCATTCAGGCAGGCGTTCTCGGCGGCGACGTCAAGGACCTTCTTCTCCTCGACGTCACACCCCTTTCGCTCGGCATTGAAACGCTGGGCGGTGTGTTCAACCGTATCATCGACAGAAACACGACCATTCCCGTCAAAAAGAGCCAGGTTTACTCCACGGCGGCAGACGGTCAGACGTCCGTTGAAATTCACGTGCTCCAAGGCGAGCGCGAAATGGCCGCTGGCAACACCACGCTCGGCCGCTTCGTTTTGGACGGCATTCCTGCCGCACCCCGCGGTGTACCGCAAATTGAGGTCACCTTCGATATTGATGCAAACGGTATCGTTAACGTAACGGCAACTGACAAGGGCACAAACAAAAAACAACACATCACCATCACCTCCTCCACCAACATGAGCCAAGAGGATATTGACCGCGCCGTGAAGGATGCAGAGCGCTTTGCCGAGGAAGACAAAAAGCAAAAGGAAGCCGTCGAAGTAAAGAACCGCGCGGAAAGCATGATTTTCCAAAGCGAAAAGACCTTGGAAGAACTTGGCGACAAGTTGACCGACGATGACAAAGCACCCATCAAAGCCGCCATTGAAAAATTGAAGGAGACCGTAAAGGGCAACGACACCGAGGCGCTAAAAGCGGATACCGAGGCGCTCGAAAAAGCCTTCTACGCCGTTTCCGAGAAGCTTTATCAGGCACAGGGCGGTGGCGCCGATGCACAGGGTGCAACAGGTGAGCAGGCATCCAACGACGGTACCTACTACAACGCCGACTACGAAGATAAAACCAATCAATAAACAAACATCCAATGACATCATCCATGCGCAGGACAGTTTTTCTGTTCTGCGCATGACCGAATGAGCCTGTCCGTTTACGAAGGAGATTTCCATGGCAGAAAAGCAAGACTATTATAACGTTTTGGGTGTATCGAAATCCGCAAGCGACGACGAAATCAAGCGTGCTTACAGAAAACTCGCCAAGCAGTACCACCCCGACATGAACCCCAACAACAAGGACGCCGAGCAAAAATTCAAGGAAGTCAACGAAGCATACGGCATCTTATCGGATGCCGAGAAGCGTCGGCAATACGACCAGTTTGGTCACGCCGCATTTGAAAACGGCGGCTTTGGCGGTGGCGGCTTCGGCGGCGGTGCCGGTTTTGGCGGCTTCGATTTCGGCGATATTTTTTCGTCCTTCTTTGGCGGTGGCGCTTCCTCTTCACGCGCAAACGCCCCCATGGAAGGTGAAGACGTCGGCGTTCGATTGACCATTGATTTTAACGAAGCCGTTTTCGGATGTAAAAAAGAGGTGTCCTTCAACCGCGTTGAAAAATGCGGCGATTGCAAAGGAAGCGGTGCCGCATCAGGCACAACGGCAGAACGATGCACCACCTGTCACGGAACAGGTCAAGTGACCGTCCAACAGCGCACACCCCTTGGCATCATGCAGTCCTCACGTCCTTGCAGTGCTTGTAACGGGAAGGGCAAAATTATCAAAACACCATGCAAAAACTGCCGCGGAACAGGTAACGTTAAGGTAACGAAAAAGATAGAAGTATCTATCCCCGCAGGCATTGACCACGGTCAACGCATCGCTTTGCGCGGCGAGGGACATGCAGGCAAAAACGGCGGCGCAAACGGTGATCTCATCATTGAGATTCGCGTGCGCGACCATGAATTCTTTGAGCGCCGCGGCAACAACGTTTACGCCGATCTTCCCATCACCTTCACGGATGCCGCGCTCGGCGCGGAACTTGACGCGCCGCTTCTCGACGGTACCACACAGAAGTTGACCATCCCCGAAGGAACACAGACAGGTACATCCTTTACGTTGCGTGGAAAAGGCATCTCTGACGTCAACTATCCTTCACGAAAGGGCGATTTGATTTACACCGTCAACATCGAAACGCCGACCAATTTATCAAGCGAGCAAAAGGAACTTTTGCGTTGCTTTGCCGATAAATGCAAGGATAACAACCACGCAAAGAAAAACGGATTTTTCAAGAAATTTTTCAAATAATCTCGCACTTTAACGGTCAAATGACCATGCGACAGTCGTATCGGACCCCTCTGCCGCATATCATCGGTCCGCCAAAGCCAAAGGAGAGTAACGCCTATGAGAACATGCCGTCGTCTTACCGTCGCCGCCGTATCTCTATGTCTTTTGCTCTCCTTTTTCCTTTTCCCGATCGCCCCCCGTGCGCTTGAATATCCCGCGCCAACGGGTATGGGCTCCGCGCTTCTTTACAACATTGAAACCGCTTCCGTCCTTTTAGAGGTAGAGGGCGATAAGAAAATGGCGCCCAAGGACACCACGCACTTGATGGTGGCATTGGTCGCCTATGATGAATTGCAAGACAAAATGACACAAACCGTCACCTTGACCGAGGAGATGGTCAAGGATGCCGACGGTTATAATTTGGAGGCGGGCGACAAAATCTCTGTGCGCGACCTCTTTGCCATCATGCTTCTTCGGGGTGCAAGCGATGCGACCCGCGCCCTTGCCGTGCTTGCCGCAGGCGACACCGCAACCTTCCTTTCAAAAATGAACGCGTATGCGGCGGAACTTGAAATGTCGTCAACAGTTTACACGCAAATTTCCCCGACGGCGAACGACAAATCAACGACCACGGCGCGCGATACCGCATTGCTTGCCTCTGAATTTTATTGCAACTCTTTCCTTTCCGACCTTTCTTCTTCCGGCACGGAAAGCGTATCTATCAACGGAAAAAAACTTACCGTTTACAGTCGTTGTGCGCTCGATTATCGAAACGGACATTACGATTTTCTTCGCTCGGATATGAAAGGCATGGCCGTCAGTAACGACTCCGACACGTTGGTTGCGTTTGGAAAATTCGAGGAACTTTCCTATCTCGTCGTTGTTTTTGATGCGCCTGCTATCGTCTGGAATTCCGTTCTCAATTCTTACGTCGTTCCCGAGAATAACGTTTACAACACGACCATTCAGTTGCTTGATTTTGCGCGTTCAGGCTTTGAATTTCGCCTTCTGTTTAACGATTACGATATCATAGGCACGTTGCCTGTCCGCCTTTCGCGGCAAGCCGATACCGTTACCGTCGTACCTGCCGAAAACGTCAACTGTTTTCTCCCCCGTGACGATGCGCTCGACGATCATTTAAGTTATCATATCGTTTGGGACGTGGAGGAGTTGACGGCACCCGTCAAGCTTGCAGAAAAAGTCGGCACTTTGCAAGTCCTCCTTGACAATTCTGTTGTCACAGAGGTGGACTTGGTGACAAATTACGCCGTTTCAAAAAGTCTGCTTTCGGAATTGACCTCCTTCTTATCTTATATTCTTCTCCATCCGATCACCATTCTCATTTTCCTTCTGTTAGCGGCCTTCCTTGTCTTGCGTTTGTTGTCCACCGCACGGCAGGTGTCTGCGGCAAAGGCAAGTGGGAACGT
This sequence comes from Eubacteriales bacterium, assembly GCA_045536865.1. Classification (GTDB taxonomy): domain Bacteria; phylum Bacillota; class Clostridia; order Oscillospirales; family CAG-272; genus UBA1740. Next base: position 47,594 of record JAZSOK010000163.1, on the reverse strand, counting down.
TCCAAAAGAAGAAAAAGAAAGTTCCCCCGAGCCGCCAAGCGAGCCTTTGCGCTCTATCGTATCACGCCACATACAAGAAAAAATCAAGCCGCGTGTGAATAGCCGCATAAAGAAGTCCCCCGCAAAACAAAAAAAGGGCGGCAAAGAGCCGTCGCCACAAGAAAAGCGCAAGGACTGATTTTTGCCTTTCGGCTTTCACATCCGACGAAAAATTAAAAAAGCGTATAAAAAAGACAGAGGATATGGATTTGTACGATGCAAATCCATATCCTCTGTTTGTATTTTATTTACTCTCACTTTTCGTACTTAATTTGAACTTTTTCGAGCATTTTGTTGCTCAACGCCTCAACAAGCAAGGATTCACGAATATAGTCCTTGACATAATCTTCGCCGTATTCTTTTGCATACTGTTCTTTGATTTGCGTAGCCGTCATCGACTGGCCTGACGAAGAAGAACTTGCGGCTTGATCCTCGTAAAAATCTGCTTCCGCTTTTGCCAACTTTTCGTCATCCACCGTAAGGGCATAGGTGTTGATCAAGTACCACTGGAGGGTATACTGCCGTACACTCTTGTCCGCTTGCTCCTCAAAGTAAGCATCGACGTCAAAGTCGTCTGCTTTCTTATCCGTCAAACCGTAATATTGAATGACAAAATCGGCAAGGTTTGCGAAGGAATAGCCGTAATTTTGATAATAAGAAAGATAATATTCCGCTTCCTCACGCATGCTCTTTACTATGGCATCTACCTCGCCCTCGGGCAACTTGGAAAATTTGGCGGATGCGATAAGTTTATCCCAAATCTTTGACAGGGTGGCGTTCTTCACGTCGGCATCGCGTGCGCTTTGCAAATCAGCAAGAAACTCCGCGCGGAAAGCCGCCATGATGTCCGTCTCGTCCGTGGTATATTTCAGTTTGTCTTTTAAGAAGGCGTCCGTTAATTCGGCAGGCTCTATATCAATAATGGACTCTACCCACACATAAAACTTCGCCGTTTTACCTTCCAACTCAGCGGAATGATAAGGTGTCGGGAAGGTTGCCGTCACCGTACAAGCATTCAGACTTAAAACGTCTTTCACCGTTACGGTAAATTCCACGTCCTCTGCCGTTTTGTCGCCGTTTGCATCGTAAGCGGCCGTAAAGGTCCGTGTTTCTCCCGCCTTTGCGCCGAGCATCGCCGTCACAAACGCCTCGCCATAAGCGCAAGCGGAGAAATCAAGCAGCTGGTCTTCCTTGTTCAGGGGCTCGCTCATGCCCTCATAAGTGCCTTTGCACGTCACGTGCAAAACGCTATCCTTTTGCAAGGCAAGTGACTCGTCCGTCACAAACTTATAGGTGTTTTGCGGCACAACGCCAACAAGGCCTTCCTCAAACCCGGGGATGAACTGACCGGAGCCAAGTGTCAATTTGCTCGGCTTGCCAAAACTCATGGCAGTGCCTCCGTCAAAAGCCTTCTCCGTGCCGTCCTCTGCGACAAGCACGCCGCGATAATAAATTTTGAGCGTGTCGCCTTCAACGGCGGCGCGATCAACAACGTCAATCTCCGTGCCGTAATAACGAAGCAACTCGTTGAGGGCCTTTTCCTCTTCTTCCTTCGTGACCGTTTTCGCAAGAGGAACACTGATTTCCGTGCCCTCATAGGCGGCGAGGTCCAACGTCAAATACTCGGAGAAATTGCAGTTTTCGTAATCAAAGCCCTGCTCTGTTCCACCCTCGTTGCCGTCACCGCCACAAGCGGTAAGAGGGATCATCATTAAGAGAAGAAGAACGAACGCGAGCGCGCGCTTGCCGTATGCAGAGAAAAAAGATTTCTTCATTTTTTGTTCCTTTCTTTTTGTGACAAACACCGTTCTGTCACAGATAAACGCAACCGTCAGTTGCCTTTAATCGGCATTTCCGTTCAAGACGAAAACCGCGGCTTGAAGTTGATTGTCAATGGCATCGTCACGCAAGAAAACGTTGACCTTTGCCGCCTCCTCGTCCAAAATCACTTTGATGTCGGGGATGACGCCAACACCCTCGTAATTTCCGCTAAACGGAGGGTTGTACCGCGCCATGGACAGGGTAAACGCCGAGCCATCCTTGTATTGCAAAACGGTTTGCGCCGTTCCTTTTCCGTAAGTTACCTCGCCAACGACGGTCGCAACCTGATAGTCCTTTAACGCCGCCGTGAACAGTTCTCCCGCACTGGCGGTGTAGCCGTTACAAAGAACGGCCATCGGCAAAGAGATACTGTGTCCGTCCTTGGCGTAAAACACCTCGTCCTCTATGCCGCTTCCTTGCTTATAACAAAAAGAAGCAATTGGTCCGCCGTCGGGCAGTAAATAATCCAAGACCTCCACGATTGCGGACACCTCTCCGCCCGGGTTGTCTCTTAAATCAAATATCAGGCGAGTTGCCCCCTCAGATATCAAGGAATCGACCGTCGACTTGAACTGTGCCGCCGTCTTGCTATCAAACTGCTCTATTTTAATATATCCGATGGTTTCGTCCTGCAAAAGAAGCCGCCCCGTCACGCTAACGCCCTGTAACGTGCGCCGCGCCATCGTGTAGGTGTGGCGAACGCCATTGCGTTCAACGGTGATTTTTACGAACGTCCCTGCCTCACCGCGCACGGCGTTCAAAAGGCCGTAATAGCCAAGTTCGCTAACGGGAACGTCGTCAACCGCCACGATATAATCACCCGGTTGTATGCCTGCTTCCATGGCGGGCGTGTCTTTATAGACAGACAGAACCTGCGCCTCGTTCGTTAGCGAAAGATAATGCAAATAGATGCCAATGCCCGTATACTCGGCGTTATAATCCTCTTGATAGGACAGATACGCATCGGCGTTATAGTACATAGCGTATTTGTCGCCGACCGCCGCCTGATAGCAGGCAAGCAGAGCATCCGTCACCGCCGTCACGTCGTTTGCGGCAATCTCATCCGCAAAAACCTCCTCGTACAGACGCTTCATTTCCGAAGCAACGAGGGCAGGTGTCGGCATCTCACCGACATATAAGTACTGGTAATAAAAAGACATTGCGTAAAGTTTGTCTTCCGAAAACGGCGGTACGCCCGTCTTTTTTAGTTCGTCTATGACTTGCTGTGGGTCAACCCATGCCGCCTCGCCATCGGTCGGTGCATCCGTAGGTGCCACGGTTGGCGCTGCCGTTGGTGCCGTGGTCGGTACTTCGGTGGGTACTGCCGTTGGTGCCGTGGTCGGCGCCGCGGTTGGTGCTTCGGTTGGTGCCACAGTCGGTGCCGCCGTCGGCACTGTCGTTGGGGAACTCGTCGGCGCATCCGTTGGCGCTACTGTCGGCGCAAGGGTAGGCGCGGCGGTTGGCGGTGCCGTTTGAGGCGCTTCACTCGGGACATGCGTCGGTGCCTCGGTAGGCACTGCGGTCGGTGCCGTTGTCTGCACGCTTGTTGGTGCATCGGTCGCACATTCGGTGGAAACGGTGGGTGCATCCGTATCTAACGCATTTGAAGGCACGGAAAGATTGTTTCCAAAGGCACAGGAGGTCAAAAGCGCAAGACATAATAAAAGCCATGCCGCAAAAGAAAGCGCCCGTGTTTTCATCTGTCTTCCTCCTTGTTTAATGCGTAACTAAAAGTTGTCCTTATTTGGACGTTGCGGGGGTATCTTCGACCTTTTCCTTCACGGTCAGATTGTCGTAGAGAAAATCTTCCACCTTTTGTGTCAAAATGGAATTGCGTACGCTCGCCTCAATGTATTCCTCGCCGTACGCACTGACGATATCGCTTTCGGTGAACTCCACGTACTGACCGTAGGTTTGATAATAATTGAGCGACTGCGAATAAATCATCTGTGCAATGTAATCGGGACGAGCCTTCTTATACTCCTCTTTCGTGACCTCGATATTCTCACGGCGGACAATGGTATAATAGATCAACTGTGAAATTGCCTGTTCCTTTGCCACCTCTTCGAAATACACCTGATAGGTTTTGTCCTTCGGCATATCGTAGTAGGTCCGTAAAAACTCGTCTAAACTCTGCACGTCAATGTTGTTTTTGTTTTTGTCAAAGGCGGCACGAGCCTCCTCGTATTGCATGTCATAGTAGTAATTCAAAACCGCTTGCGGAAGATCGAGAATTTTTGCCTCCTTGGCAAGACGCTCCCAAAGGACGGAAACGGCTTCGGTCTTGATGGCGGCGGCGCGGCTTTCCTCCAACGATTTTTTCAGATCACGAAGGTATGCCTCGACAACCTTCCCCTTGTCCTCTTCCTTGGCAACGTAACCAATCGTTTCTGTAACGATCTTTTCCGTCAACAGTTCTTTTGCCGTTGCCGATATGCCGCTTACAAATACCTGGAAGGTGACGTCTTTTCCCTTGAATTCCGAAACCTCGGCATCGTCGGGATAAGTAACCTTGAAGGTCGCGGGCGTCTCCTCGGTGGCAAAGCCGACCGTCAAGTCGAAAGTAACTTCGTCAACCGTTCCGTCGTTATTGGCGTCAAAACCGGCTTTTATCACGTGTGTTGTGCCGATGGATTTTCCCACAAGAGAATCGACAAAGCCCTCGCCATAAGCGGCATCCGCCTTCATTTCTGAAAGATTCCAACAGACGGGCTTCGTTTGCGAGATGCTCTTGTAACTTGTTTTTCCATCCGCGCTCACCACTGCATAGCGGTAACTGTAAGCGACGTAAATGGTGTCGCCCTCTTTTATTTCACCCGTTGTTTTCTTGGTCAACGTATGTGTCATGGGCAACCCGACAAGTGCCTTGTCAAAGTCCTCACCGAATTTAAGGGAATTGCTTCCGATTTTATACTGTGCTTCGTTCGCGCTCGTGATATTGGTCAAAAGTTCAACCGTCTTACCGTCCTTTTCGGTTGTCGCACGGTAATAAAGACCGACGATATCGTCTTTTTTGGTTTCCCTGTTCGTCACATAGACGTTCACCTTGTTGGGGATCAGAATGTTTTCACGCACGTAGGCGTCAATAAACGCATCGTCCACCACGTCGGGGTATTCAATTTCCACGGTTTGTCCTATATACTGCTCGCGGTTTAAGGTTATGTACTTCGAAAGATCCGATTTTGTATAATCAAACCCCTCGTTGCCGCATCCGACAAAAAGGACGAGCATCACTGCCGCTAATAAAAGCGCCATTATTCTTTTTTTCATTTTCGTTCCATTCCTTTCTCACAGTGAAAATCTTTCATTATATGCAGACCTAATCAAAAACGTCATCTCTGCCGTTACCGTCGAAAGCCGTCCGCCGCCGCCGTTGCCAGAGCGTCACATCGCTCGTTGTAGGCGTGCCCTGCATGTCCGCGCACCCATACAAAAGTCACCTCGTGCTTTTCAAGCAACAGGAGAAGCCTTTCCCACAAATCGGGGTTTTTTGCAGGCTCTTTGCCGCGCTTCCAACCTTTTGCGCGCCACGCCTTTGCCCAACCGAGCGTAATCGCGTCCGAAAGATATTTTGAATCGGTATATAGTGTCACGGAGCAAGGCTCCTTCAACCTTTGTAACCCCTCTATCGCCGCGGTTAATTCCATTCTGTTATTGGTTGTTTCGGGTTCGCCGCCCGAAAGAGGAAGTTCGTGCCCCTCGTAAACCAAAATCGCGCCCCAGCCACCGGGACCGGGATTTCCGCGGCACGCGCCGTCTGTATATAAATCCACGTGTTTCATTTGTCACCTAAAATCAAAGACGGAAAATCATATTAATTTTCCGTCTTTCGCTCATACTATGAATTTGTAATCGGCAATCGCCCTTGAATTATTTTGCTTCCGTAACCGTGATATACGCCGCGTTGTCCAGCTTTTCGGTTACCTTTTCCCAAAGAAGCGATTCTCCGACTGCTTCTTCATAATCTTCAAGGTTATAGCCTAACTCTGCCTGTTTATTCAGTGCGGCTTCGATCTCTGCGTCGCTTACGCTAACCTTCAAAACGTCTGCCATGTAGTGAAGAAGAATGCGCTCGCAAATCTCCTCTTCGCACTTCTTATTCAATTCCTTTTGCCAATCGTTGCCGCCGAGTTGGGCGATAACCATTTTCTCAAAGGATTCATAAATACTGCTATACGGAATGGAGCCGTAAAGAGTGCCGTGCTTATAGGTGTAACGAAGATTTTCCTCTGCCTCCGCATAGTAAGCGGTAAGCAAATCGAGAGGTGCCTCTACCTTTGCGTTAGCCTGCAAATAGTCCCAAATGGCGTTGCGACGGTTTGCAACGATGTTTGCGGCATAGTTTTCTTCAAGAGTCTTCTTTACCTTTTCGGTATACTTGGTATACAAATCTTCGCCGGCAGAAACGGTAAATGCCTTGCCGTCGTCACCGAGTTTTTCGGCAACGGTTGCAAAAGGCAAATAACCGTCAATCACCACAAAGAAGGTTGCATACTTGCCCTGCAAGGATTCCTGATGATAATCGTCGGGGAATTTTACGCTAATAGCCTTATCCTTTACCACATAATTTACAGTTGCGGTAACGTTGACCGTGCGTTCCGTTCCGTCAATTTCCACCTTGTCGGTCACCTTGAACTCCTTGCCAACGCCGTTTGTCTTAGCGGCATCACGGAAAAGAACCGCCAAAGGATCGGAATCGGCAGAAAGGTCGATACGACGGTTGGTGAAGGTGTAATCGTTATAGGCGGTCGTTGTGTCCTTGCCGCCCTCCGTTGCCGCAGGCACGGTATAACTTGCCTTTGCCGTAATATAAACGATCTCCTCGCCCGTCAAGGTCGCCTTGGTAGAAGAAAAGGACGTATCGGAGGGTTTTAAGCCGATAAGTTGCTCTTCAAAGCCCTCAACGAAAGTGCCCGAGCCAAGAAGCAATGCGGTGGGCTTTCCGGCGGCAATGCTGGAACCACCGGCAAACGGCTTGCCGTCCTCTGTGGTCACGCCGTAATAACGAATGAACGCGAGTGCGTGCTCCGTCGTCGCTTCACCCTTCACATATTTATCCGACTTGGATGCGGCATCAAAAGACCAAGCGCTTGATGCATTTTGGCCAATCTGTTGTCCAATCAATTCCGCATCAACGACAGGCTCCTTGCCCACGGTGATTGCCGCTTTTGTGTATTTCGCCGCATCAAGAGTGACGTAAGGCGACATGTCGTCGTCATAATCAAATCCTGAACTTGCGCATGCTGTGAACAGCATGGTCAAAACTAAAAGTGCTGCCGACAAAGCAACTGCTTTTCTGTTCTTCATACCATAAATCTCCTGCTTTGCTATTATTGTTAACATTCGTCTGAAAAAACGCCCTTCGTGCTTAAAGAAACAAACGGGTAATTCATACTTCTTCATTATACCATATTTTTTTTGAATTGCAAATGTTTTTTTAAAATTTTTATAATTTCATCACAATTATTTTTGTTTTTTTCAAAACAGTAGCAAAATCGGCACCTTCAAAAGCAAAAGTCGCCAACGTTTGTCAAATTTTCGAAAAGCTCTTAATTTAATAAAGTTTCTCGTAATCTGGCATTTTCCCTTGCAAAACGAGTAGAATGTCGGACGCCAGTTTCTTTATTTTCGGTGACTGCACGAAGAAGTGCGCTTGGCCGTCGATGGCGACCAAAGCATGCCGTTCGCTATACGCATAAAAATCGTATTGCCGCGTGCTACCGTCGGTAAGCGTGACACAAAGACTGAGCAAGCGCCCGGACGGATCGGCCATCACCGCCGTTTTATCGCCCTCGTAAAGCCCGAGATATTGCATATTGAGTAAGGAAGAATACACCTGTCCAAAGGCGTTTGTGTCTATTGCTCCGCCCGCCGTCGTCACCAGGTGTGAGACATTCCCTTTTGCATCAAAAAGATGTCTTAAAAAGAATTTGTACGTGACGTCGTGGTCGAGATAACCAAAATCAAACTCCATTTTCGCCACGTCGTTAAAATGGACCATGAACATGTAGCGGTCTATCCAATGGGAATAATCGCTGTCAAGGAAAGAAACCGCGTCCGCGTCAATAACGCCGACAACTTCATATGCCATGCTTGCCACGTAGCGCGTTCCTTCCTCCGTAACGTCGCTAAAATAAAGATAATTGGGAAGATACCCTTCGACCACGTAGTCGTTTTCTTTGCCCGGCTCTTTACTGTAAGCCACCTTCATCGGCATTTCAAGGTACAGCGTGTGCGCGTACAAACCGTATTTTTCAAGCACTTCATCGGTAACGCCGAGTTCGACGATCTCCGTTGCTTCAAAATTTTTCATAAGTTCCGCAACGCTCATGCACGCATTGGAATTTGCAATATAAGAAACGAGCGAAGCGGGTGCGCCGAAGCGATATACGACGGCACTCGAAAAGAGGTCTCTTTCGCTTTGATTGACAAAATTGTAGTTCAGGCGCAGTTTGTCTACGGCGACAATCTCTTGAATGTGATAGACGATATCCGTTTGATCGGCGGCGCTCGCCTCGGGCGGAACCGTCACCGTGATATCCCCGTCACCGACATGCTTGCCCGCCAACGCATCGACCATGCTTTCACCGGCAGTTCTCAAATTGATGGTTCCTTTGACATAGCCGTCCTTATTCGGCTTGCCGTCTGCGCCCAAGCGCGCATAGATCACGCGAACGGTATCCTCGGCAGAAACAGGTGCGCCCTCCGCGTCATCCCCCTGCCAAAGGGTCACGTCTTTCATTAAATACTCGCCGCTTTCTTGATAAGAGGCTTGTAATGTTAAGTTTGCATAATAAGCAGGCTTTGCACAAACGACCGTGCCAACGGTGGGGGAATTGCTGACGTACACGGCGTGGCTGTTATTGTAACGAAGATAGTAGCCCGTGCCCGAAACAGTCATGTTGCCCACGTACACACGAAACGTTTCGTACGTCACGACGTCCTTGCCGTCCTTGATGGTTTTTTCAAAGCGCTTTACTTCAAAATAAGCAGGTGAGGACGCCTTGTCCAAGCCGTATTTGGCATAAATTTTCTCGCGTGTCGCCTCGTCTGACGAAGCAAGCGTTTCGTTATCAATCAGACGCTCCTCCACGTATGTTGTACCCACAGACACAACGAGAGAGGCAAACTTTTCATCGTTAAAGGTAATATGAGAAAAGTCCTTGCCGTCTACGTTGAGAATGAAATTCGACGTCGGATCCGCCGCGCGCCGTCTGGCAAACGTATAGGTATGCTCTCCGTTGAAAACGGTAATTTCTTGCATTTCTTTTCGCGTGATGGCATCGTACAAAAGGCGCGTGCCGTACTGCTCGCTTTCTTCGCCTTCCTTGTCGATGGTTTCTGCCTCCGTGCTTTCCTCTCCTTGCGTATACGGACGCAGTACGCTAAAATACAACACGAAACCGATGACAACGACAGAAAAAAGTGCTGCTACCAGATGCCACCTGTTTCTTTTTGCCCTTCTTATCATAAAAAAGGTGTTTCCTTTCTTGTGGTGTCAATGCTTTTTATCAGAGATGACGGCGCCGTGTGCAGAAATAGATACCGATGACCGCCACCGTCACGGCAGGGATGACGAGAATGGCCACGGTGTAGCCGTGCTTTAACGCATCCGTCATCGCGGCGCATTTCTTGGATTGCGTTTTTCCCGCCGCCGTATACTCTCCGTAAAGATACACGGTAGTATCCTCTTCAAACATCCCGTCACCGCGCAAAATCTTTCCACCGTAATTATCGTTGTTGATGGAAAAATCCATTGCCGAATACGTGCGCGTACTGGTCATCGTGCGTAAGGCCGAGAACATCACCTCGCCGTTCGCATATGCCTGATCCGCAATATACTCATCCGAAACGAGCGCCGTTGTTGCCGCCCCGAACACGTACGTGTATTGGGTCGTCCCATCGTAAGGATTGGTATAACAACGGTTGACCACCGCGGCCAAGGGGTAACCGCCCTTGTTGTCCGTCAAAAGACCGTCCTTATTATATGTGCGCGTGTCATCGCCCGCAAGCAATACGGGAGAATATAGCGCACTGTACGCCGAGGAGAGCGCATGGCTCCCCGGCTCCCAAGACGAGCCGACTGTCCCCGCGCCGTTCAATACCACGTCGGGCGCGGCGGGAAGATCTGCAATGGCATTATAAAGGGAATGCCCGAGCGCATGCTCCTCACTGTCGGCGTATACCGCCGTCAAGCGATCGCCGCCGCCCGCGGCGCCTTCGCGCACCTGTACGTCCTGAAAGGTAATACCCCAATCGCTTAAAAGATCCTCTAAAACAGGCAGGGACACGAAAGGATCCTTCAACACCAAAAGCGAGCCGAATTTATCCAAATAGCGTTCAATTTTTTCAATAGGCGAAACGTAGTCGAAATACGCCGCCGGATTGTCCTTGCCGGGTATATATCCGTCATGATCCTTGATATTTGCCGAATAATCCTCCTTGGCACCGTTTATCACCAAGAGAACGCAATCGGAAGGAATTTCTTGCTTGTCAAGATCTATCCACACAACCTCTGCGTTGAGTTTGTCGGGAATCATTTTGTAAAACGCCATCTGTTTGGCCGCATCGGGCAACGCCTCTCCGTGCCCGTACGTCACGCACACCTTGGGCTTGTCGTGCGCCAATAGCGAAAGAAGAACGGTTGCCATCTCGTATTCGCCGTTATAGGACCACGCATTCTCGCCGCCCTCGTCCATGAGCCAAAAAGAGTCGGCGCTACGCACGCGATAACCGTTGTCGGTAGAAATAATGACGTAATTCCAAAGGATTTCCGTCGCCGACGTAGACTTATACGCCTGCACCGCATTGGGGTTGCGCGCAATGTCCACCGTCTTTACGTGAATGTTATCATACGCAAGTGACATGGAAACCGCCATATAATAGACAACTCTTGTTCTCTCGTCGGCAAGAAGCACGTCGGGCTTTGCACAAAAGAGGATGTTGACTTCCTTATCGGCGATAGAATCAAGTTCTTCCTTGAAGGCATCCGTCATACTGTAAAGGCCTTCCGACGTCAAATCGATATGCGCGTGATATGCCTCTGACAAAAACAGAAAAGCAACGCTTGCCACAACGAGGGCAACGATCACCAGTACCGTTGTCAAGTAAAACAGGCTTCTTCGTCCGATTTTTGGTATATTCATGCCTTTTATCCTTGTCGGTGTTGCCACCGTTGATCCTTTCTTTGTTTCTTATTCACCGCGATCTCTGCCGAGCGCATTAACGGCGACGGCGGCGAAGCAACACGACGGCACCCGTGAGGCTAACGGCAAGCGGCACCCACAACACAAGGATGCGCGTGTATCTATTGGCTTTTGCCATCGTCAACCCTTCAAGAAGCGTGCTTTCAAACACCATCGTTGTTGCGCCAAGCGGCGTCTGCTTGCCCGCAGTTTCGGCGAGAAGCGCGTAAAAGAAATCTCTGTTTGCGCGGTTATCGCTTTGCAAAACGTCTTTTGCCGTCAAATACACGCCGTTCACAAGCAAAACGGATCCACCCTCCGCTTGGTCACGTACCGATAGCGCGGCGAACATGTATTCGCCGCCATCGGCAACTGCCTCTCCCAGTTCGTAAGGCGTGGCATTTGCCCCCGCCGTCAATAGCGAGTAAACTACTGTTGACGGTGCGCCTGTCGGTATATCGACCTTTGTAATAACGCCTGCATCCTTGGCAATTAAGCGAGCATCCGTTGCGCTTTTCACTTTTGAAAAGACGCGTGAGGCAAACGCGTTGTCGGCAAAATCGGGCATAAACGTATACCCGTCGGGAGAAACGGCGTTTGCGGTGGCGGCGGAAAGCACGCTTGCCTCTACCTGCAACCCCCACGCCCTAAGCAGGGCATCGAGCCTCGGCAGTTTTCCTACGTATGGATCACGGAAAAGTTGGAATTGCCCTTTTCGGGAGAGAAACTCCTCCACGCGCTCCATTTCCGTACGCAAGCCGCTATTTTCTGCCGCTTTCTCAAAATCGTAAAGCGGATTCATACATACCAGCAGTTCCGTTTTCGGATCAAGTTCTTCTTTTGTCAAATCGACCGTTCGGACGTCGTATCCCACATAGGAAAGCATCACGGCGTAGGCGGCGGAAAGTTGCTCTCCGTGGCCGGTCGTAAAGGCGGCAATCGGCCGTTCTTCGTTCAATACGTACGTCAAAGCCGATGCCATCGTTTCCTCGCCGTTATACGATTCGATATAACGGGTCTCGTCCAAAAAGAAGAAGTCGGACATGCTCAACACAATATGGCGGTCGCCGCTTGCAAAAATAACGCTCTCCCGTGTAATTGCCTGCGGCTCTGTTTGTGCGCCGTTTGCATTGCTCGGCAACCGATACGGCTCAACTTCCTCGGGATTTAAGTAAATATTTACGTTTTTTATGTCAATAAAAGTATACCTGTCCGCCATCTGTCGGGCGGTTTGCCAAACGAGATTATTGGCGACTTCTTTGGAAAGTTCATCCTCCTCCATGCAGAAAATGACGTTCACGCGCCGATCTCCTACGTTGCCGAAATAATCGGTGGGAAGACCGTTTGCCTCATGACTGTACTGCTCTTTTGTATAAAAATACCATCCCTCATGGTCGGCAAGTGCTTGCACGGCCATGTTCAAAAGGACGACTAAGCAAAGAACTAACACCGTCATCGCCACACTGTAAAGGTGAAATCCTCTGCGCCCTTCGGCGCTCCATTTCGTCATGTCAACGCTCCTCAATCAAAACGCCGTTTGGCGAAAACGCGCACCGTCAAAAAGAGGAACACCGCGCACACAGACAAATAATACACCAAGGCCGCGATGTCAAAAATGCCTTGTGTAAAGTTTTGGAAGCGCGAGAAAATAGAAATGCCGTTAAAAACAAACCTTATCCAATAGAAAGGAATTACCTGATTTAAAAGGCTTATGGCCAAAAACAGAAGATGCGTTGCAATCGTCAACACCGCGGCGGCAAGTTGGTTTTCCGTCATGGAGGACATGAAAAGACCGATTGACACGAACGCCATGCCCACCAAAAGGAGCGCGAGAAGGCTCCCGAAAATCACGGCGGTTTTGACCAATGCATACCGATATAAAATCAGAAACGATAGCGAAGAAACCAGTGTTGCTCCCGCAAAAACGGTATACGCCGCAAAAAACTTTGCCAAAACCATGCTCGTCAAGGAAAGGGGCGCCGTCAGTAAAAGTTGCTCCGTCCTCTGCTTGCGCTCCTCACTGAAAGATTTCATCGTCAAAAGCGGCAAAACCACCGCGTCAAACACAAGAATGAGCAAAAAATACGTGGAGGGGTCGGCGGACATAGAGTAGAGCGTTGAATAACTGAAAATCGCGCCACTGACCAAAAAATAGACAACCAAAAAGATGTATCCGACAGGTGTCGTAAAATATGCACGCATTTCACGTAAATAAATGGCTTTCATAGGATTTTTTGCTCACCGCATGCGGTGAGCATCCTTTCGTTCAATATAGTGTAAATGTTAATTTCTTTTTGCCTTTGCGGCATGCTCGCTTTTATCCACAAGACGAACGAAAATGCTTTCCAAGTCTTCGCCTACGGGCGTCATCTCCAAAATGGGCCAGTTGGCCTCCGCGCAGGTGTAAAAGACGGACTTGCGAATATCGATGCCCTTTTCGCTTTCCAATTCATAAATGCCCGCCTCTCCGTCCTTTTGCGCAAGCACGTCAAAACGGCGCACGCCGTTCTTTGCGCGAAGGCGAGAAAGGATTTCGCGTTGCGGACCGACAATTTCCAATTTGTAGCGACGGTTGCCGTCAAGTGTGCGCGCCATGTCGTCCGTGCGTTCGTTTGCAATGATGCGACCGCGGTTGATAATGACCACGCGTTGGCAGACCGCCTGCACCTCGGATAAAATATGTGTGCTCAAAAGAACGGTATGCTTGCGGCCGAGCGCACGCAAAAGACTGCGGATTTCAATCACTTGCTTCGGGTCCAAGCCGACTGTCGGTTCATCAAAAATAAGTAGCGGCGGATTGCCGATGAGCGCCTGCGCAATGCCGACGCGTTGACGGTATCCCTTCGATAAATGAGCGATCAGACGGTTACGAACGTCGGTGATTTGCACCATTTTCATGATCTCGTCCAGGTGCTTTTTGCGATTGAGCGTGCATCCCTTCAAGGAATAGACGAATCGCAAATATTCCTCCACCGTCATCTCGGTATAAAGTGGCGGTTGCTCAGGCAAGTACCCGATTTTCTTTCGTGCCGACAGGGGCTTTTCGGTCACGTCGCATCCGTCCACCGTGACCTGTCCTGCCGTTGCAGACAGATACCCCGTCAAAATATTCATCGCCGTGCTCTTTCCGGCACCGTTCGGGCCGAGAAGGCCGACAATTTCGCCTTCTTTGATGGAAAGACTGACATCGTCAAGCGCATAATGTGTTCCATAACGCTTAACCACATGCTGCAATTCAATCATAAAAACCGTATCCTTTCCAAGTCGGACAGTCAATGCTTGTCCGGTCGTTCTCGCGCGTTCGGTGGCTTTTATCCCCGTGACGCGAAAAACTGCTTCCTTAATTATACACCCTATTTTTGAACATACCGTGAACGATGGCGCTCTTATCCGCCGACTTCGTGTTCTTTTCGTGAATTTTTCTTTGAGAAACGCATTTTCTGACACTTTTGCCAATTTCTTGTCGCAAAATTGCCCTGCAATGAAATAAACCGTCCGCTTTTTTCGCAAAAAAACGAAGCCGCCACAGTGGGCAACCTCCATAAAGAAGGCACGCCACCGCATCGACTCCGTTTTTTTACTTTTTGTCACACTTTTTATCTAAGCCGCAACTCGGCCTCGCCTGCAAAGCAAGCCTCTCCCAGAAGCAATCGCAAATCCTCGAAAAGTGCGTCTGCATCAATATAGGTCGCCTCCGCCTCCTGTAAAGCAATGGCAACGAGTTCGGCGGTCTTTTTATCAGAGGCCACGCAACGCAAAATCGAAAACGGGCCTTCTTTTTCGCGTATTTGGATAGTATAGTACACGTATTCACGCGTTTGTGCGTTCTTTTCTAAAACAAAACGTTCTTTCCAAAGAACCATATTCGCGCATTCGTCCATACACTCTTCGACCGAACACTCCGCAGATTTGACCACTATCCCACGCTTTATTGCGCGAAGTACACCCGTATATTCGAGCGATGGGATGACAATCTCTCCTCTTTCCTCACTCGAACGGAACTTTTGCACGGCATAGCCTGCACGCGCCGAAACCTCAAAGCAAGCAATACTGTTGCTTGCGTGTCTCCAAACGAACGATCTTCTGAAAAAATCCGATAGATCCTCCGCCTCACGCAGTCTTTGTAACATATCCTTTGCCATATGCACGGTATCTTTTTCTTGCAATGAATCAAAGGTCGGTTGCTTTGCTACATAAGTATTCTGAGAAACTTCCTCCTTTTCTGTTAATGATAGATTTTCTGTTTCTTTTGCATTTTTTAACAGCATGAGTTTTCCTCCTATTTGTTACATACAAGTTGTTTAATATTGATTGTTTCTTTCGCCCCTTTGGTTCGGCGGCACGCTTTTTTGGGGGATGGCCATCCTCTTTTCCGCCAATTTTCAGGGCGCAACTATTATAGCACAATTTCAAAAATGATGTTTTTTCATTTTGGGCACTAAAAATAGCAGATTTTTTAATTTTAAAATTTTAAGTTTAACTTCTTTTCAACATTTGTATTTTTTACCAAAAACGATAGTATAAATATTTATTTGGTCTGATTTTTCTTTTTTTAAATCTCGCATTTTTCCAAAAATTTTCACAAATATTTTTTCAGGTATCGCTTGTTTTTCAAAATAAGGTCTGATATAATGTTTTTGTCACCAACGTCATTGCTCGAATTTTTTCCAGTGTTTTTGGGGCTTTTTTGGGGTTTTTGGATTTTTTTGTCAGTATTTGAACCCTCTGATTTTTAAAAAAACTTTTTTCTGTATATTATTCATCTGTTTGTAAGTTTTTCTTTTTTAGCGTGTCGATTTTTTAATATCTTTGTCGAATTTTTGACAATTCCAACAAAACGCGATGATCACACTTCAAAAAGGAGACCGCACGCATGCTTTATGAACTCAAAAACAAACTGGGCAGGATACGGCGACGATTGCCCCGTCTTTCTCGCCCTGCGTACCGCCTGTTTTTAACTTGTCTGCTTGTTCACACTTTGTTCAATATTTTACTGGCCGTCCTTTTGTCCTACGATGTGATTCCCCCTCATCGTTTCTTTATTTACTACAAAGAATACATGGAAAGCCAACGAATTGCCTCTGCGTTAACTTTCGTCGGCGTGATTATTTACGATTGCGAAATAAAAAAACAAAGCAAAAAGTCTTGATTTTGACTTCATAATTTAACTTTTTTGCAAAATACATCGAAAATTTCCCGGTCGCGCAAAGAGCGAAACATCAGTTAAAAGCGCCGCTCGATATTTTAGAGCAAGTTATAGAGGTGGATATGCGGACACAGGCTCTCCGACAGTCAGGCGTACGGAGGTTGTCGCGCCTTGCTTTTGCACAAAAGTATTAAAACAAAGAAAAAGGGCTTGCGTTTGCCATTGTGCAAATGCAAGCCCTTTTGTTTTTTATCGTCTGTCCGACTTTTTAATTTTAATGGTGCAAAACCTGCAAAAGGCAGGCGTTTTAACATTATAATTTGCGTTTTTATGCCAACCGTGGGCCGTTCACCAACTCGCCCAAATAGGAAGCGGTCATTTCTTCCTCAACGACCGTGCCATTTTCTCTGTATAACGCAACCGTTGTAGAGGCGTTATACGGCCACGGGATCTCGCCCGCACGCGCAAGGGGAAGATTTGCCCAAACCCCTCTTAATAGGCGAATGGGCGTCGCATGCGTGCCTATACAAATGGTTTTGCCTCTGTTTTGCCTGGCTAAATCCTCTACCGCGGCGCTAATACGTGCGCGCAATTCGGCAATGGATTCGCCGCCCGTGCATCTTGCATCGCCAAATCGATGTTCCCACAGGAAAAAATCATCGGCATAGCGTTCTTTTATCTCGCTAAAAAGCAAATTCTCCCATTTTCCTGCATAGACTTCGCGCATGGCCTTGGTTTTGATAAGCGGCAAGCCGAGCGCCTTAGCAAGCGGCTCGACGGTATGAAAGGCACGCATCAAATCGCTTGCATAGATAGCATCCACGCGGTAGCGCGATTGTATGTAGCGGCAGGCGCAAGTCGCCTGCATATAACCCAAATCAGTCAAATCCAAATCGGTATGCCCGAGGAAAGCGACGTTTTTATTGCCAATGCTTTCTCCGTGTCTTACAAAAATAATGCGCGTTTCCTTTTCTGTGACAGAAGACTCGAATTCCATACGCAAACCTCGTTTTCAACTTTGTTTTCCTTATTATAACTCTTTTCACACACCTTGTCAAGACAGGTTGGATTATTTGTCGGACGGATGTTTTTGACCTCGTCTGCCGCCCGTACACTTTGTTGCCTCCAAAATGTTTCACGTGAAACATTTGTTTAGCGCATTCGTATCTTTTTATATAAAGCCGTCTTTTTATGGCTCGTTTTGTTTCACGTGAAACATTTTATACACACAAAATTAAGAATTTATTTCGTTGTGCGATTGACAGACCTTGCGATATATGTTATAATGAATGCAAATACCGATATATTTTCTCAAAAACAAGGAGTTTGCAATTTATGGGATCTATCGTCGCGTTCGCCAACCAAAAAGGTGGTGTCGGAAAAACAACGTCTGCCGTCAACATTGCCGCTTGCATTGCCAAAAGAGGCAAGCGCGTTCTTTTGGTGGACATGGACCCCCAAGGAAATGCCACCAGTGGTGTCGGCATTGAAAAAAAGCAGATGAAAAACACCGTTTACGAAGCGCTTATCGGCGCAATTGACGTGCGCGACGCCATTTTGACGACAAAATTCAAAAACCTTTCGGTTTTGCCGTCAACAATGTCTTTGGCGGGTGCCGAGTTTGAATTGCAGGACGTGGCTCATAGAGAGGCGTGCGCCCTCAACATCTTAAAGCCGCTCAAAGAGGAATACGACTACATCATTGTCGATTGTCCCCCCACGCTCGGCTTACTTACCGTCAACGCCTTGGTTGCCGCCGACGGCGTGGTTATCCCCATGCAGTGCGAATATTATGCGTTGGAAGGCCTTTCACAACTGATGATTAGCATCAAAAAGGTCAGGAAACTTTATAATCCCCAGTTGCAATTGACAGGCATTCTTTTGACCATGTACAACGGAAGATTGATTTTGACGACGCAGGTCGTGGCCGAACTTAAAAAATATTATGCGGACAAACTCTTTAAGATTCCCGTTACACGAAGCGTTAAGTTGTCGGAGGCGCCCGGCTTTGGTGAGCCGATTTGCTACTATGACGCCTCGGGAAAGAGCGCCTTGCAGTATTCTATGATTGCAAAAGAACTGCTTTTAAGAATATAATCGCAAAAAACAGGACAAATCTCTCTAAATTTATGAACATTTTATGTATAAACACATATTTTGACTGCTTTTGCGGTTAATTACGAAAGGAGCAATCATCATGCCAAAGAGAAACTTATCTGCACTTGGAAAAGGACTGGATTCTATCTTTATTGATAACGACATCGAGGAAAGCGCACAAAACGAAAAACAGGTGTTGCGCGTATCCATGATTGATCCAAAACCGGGACAACCCCGTAAAAATTTCGATACGGATGCCCTGGCGCAACTCGCAGAATCTATTGGCGAACACGGCGTTTTGCAACCGATCATCGTTCGACCGATCAGCGAAGACCGTTATCAGATTATTGCGGGTGAACGCCGTTGGCGCGCCTCTAAAATGGCAGGACTTACGGAAATTCCCGTCATCATCACAGATGCAAACGAAATGAAGTCCGCGCAAATTGCTCTCGTTGAAAATTTGCAAAGAGAAAACTTAAACCCTCTTGAAGAAGCGAAGGCGTACCGTGACCTTTCCGAAATATTCAACATGACGCAAGAGGAAATTTCCTCAAAAATCGGAAAAAGCCGCAGTGCTATCGCCAATACCATCCGTCTTTTGGACTTGCCCGAAGAACTTTCCTTCTTAATAGAGCAAGGCACACTGTCCGCCGGTCACGCCCGTGCGCTCCTTTCTTTGCCCTCAAAGGACGACCGCATCACCCTTGGCACGCGCGTAGCGGAACAACAATGGTCCGTGCGTGAAACAGAGGCCGAGGTCAAAAGACTGTTGCGTCGCGCACTGATCAAAGAAACGGAAGCAACCGAGGAAGATCGCACAACCGTTCGCGTTGATTACGTGGCAGAACTGGAAAAACGCGTGATGAAGGAACTCGGCAGGCGCGTACGCATTGCCAATAAAGGCGCAAAGAAGAGCATCACCCTGTATTTTGAAGATAACAGTGACTTAGAAACCTTGCTAACACGCCTTTGCGGCGATTCGTTTATCGATCAAATTTAATTTTGAAACCTTTTATTTACATTTTGCACCTATTTTTTGGAGGACATGACTATGCCCACAGGAGGCTCTCCCGGTTTTTGGTCGGAGATCGGCGAATACCTTTATAAAAATTACGTTTGCCTTGATCTGAATAAATACACGTATTTTTCATTAGGCGCCAAAAACACGTTCGTTGCACAAATTGTTTGGATGTGCGTGCTTGGTTGTATCATTGCTTCTTTTGTTCTTTTTTTCCAAAGAAGACTTTCTTCCCGCCTTGTTTCCGCCCTTCTTCGAAACGGTTGTCACGACGAGGAAAGTGCAAAAAGCGCCGAGGATTTGGGCGTTTCTCTGTCATATAGAATTCTCTACAATCTTCGCCGTCCTTCTTCTTTATCAAAACTTATTTACTATAAAGGTCAATCTTACTTAACGGCAACAAACCGTTCCTTTTACGAAAATAAAAACGGAGAAGAGGTTTCTTTACCTCTCCCGATGCCCCCAAAAGGACGAACGTTAAAGGACGAACTGAAAGAACGGCGCGCGGTTGATTTCAAGACAATTCCTTTATATATTCCTGCGTCATTGACGTATCGCGCCGAACTGCGTTATCCTCAAAAGAAGGAAAGTTTTTTGCCCCTCGTATTAGCATTGGTACTGTTTCCCGTCTTCGGGAGTGCCTTTATTCGCTTGTTCCCCCAAATTCTTTCACTTGCCGATATCATCATCGGTTTTGTGATAAATTTTTAATCTGCGTTGATATAAGTTGATATAAAAAGAGGAAGCGTTCTTTGTGAGCGCTTCCTTTTTTCTTTTTATTACTTTTTGTTTTTCATGTCTTTTAATACGGCTTTTTTATGCTTTTTCATACGGCGCACGTCCTTCAACATGCGAATACTGTCACGCACCATATGAATACTGCTTTCACGGTGATTGATCACTTTTACGGGCATCTCACCGATGTTCATTTTGAATTCCTGTGCCCACTGCAATGCTTCCAAATCAAATGCAAAGCGATCAATTATGCAATTTGTAAATATTTGTTTCCCTTCTTTTCCTCTAAACCCTTTGCAACCGCACTGAAAATCGCTTAATTTGACACCCCCTGCAAGGGAAAGGACCTTGATATACGCATGTGAAGCAAGCTTTCTTACTGCCGTATAGCCCTCGTATCCTTCGGGGTGTAACACGCGAGAGCCGACGATTAGGGCATATTCTTCGTGCGCTGCAAACAAATTGGCCATTTTCAAAATGACGTCCATGCCATAAGCCAGATCGCAATCCGTAAAAATGACAATGTCCCCCGTGCTTTGCAAAACGCCTTGCCGCACGGCATAGCCTTTTCCTCTGTTCGGCGTATATTCAATCAAGCGCACCGAAGAATCCTTTTCGGCAAATTGTCTGACAATGTCGCCGCTTTTATCACTTGACCCGTCATTGACGTAAATAACCTCAAAATCATCATGGAAGGTACTATGCATATACTCGGAAACCGTTTTTAACGTGCTGGGCAAAATTTTTTGCTCGTTATACATGGGAATACAAAGAGATAGTTTCATTATAAAACACCTACGACAAAAGAAGATTTTTGTGATATTTCTTTTACTTTTCCATTATCGACACCATTATAGCAAAAAAATATATAAAAGTAAACATTTTTTTAAATCATTTTTTATTTTTCGCTTGATTTTCAATTCTAAATATGTTATTATAATATATATATATATATATTAGTGAATTTTTGTCTTTTTCGGTTTTCTGCGTATTTTTTCGCCACCGATTAATAAAAAAGACTGTCGCGCAAAGATCATTACCCACACGTTTCATATGGACATTTCATATACCGTCGCCTTTTCGGTGACAGAATGAGGATTTTATGAGAGAAGAACTTAAAAATATCAACGACATTTTACTGAAAGAATTAAAAGAGAGCAATTCTTCAAATGTATTCGTTCTATGGTTTCAGTCCTTACAGCTTTATGACTTGACGGGCGATGAGGCTATATTGACCATAGATAACGCCTTCAAGCGCGATATCGTCGAAAAAAAGTACATGGGTACGTTGACGGATATCATTTCAAAAACCCTTGGGTTTCCCGTAAAAGTGCGTTTGGAATTGGCAAAATCGGAATCCGATAGTTTTTCAATTCCATCATTCCCCGAAAAACAGGAGGTTAAGGAGCCATCCCTTTTTCACGAAAAGGATCTTCCCCCTCTTACACCCAAATTTATTGAAAGCACGGATATCGTAAAAGAATATACCTTTGATAACTTTATTGTAGGCGACTCCAATAAATTTGCACATGCGGCATCGATGGCCGTTGCCACAAATCCGTTTGACGTTTACAATCCTCTTTTCATTTGCGGACCAAGCGGACTTGGAAAAACGCATTTACTTTACGCTATCACAAATGAAATCAAAAAGAATAAACCGAACGTACATATTACCTTAAAAAAATGCGAGGATTTTACAAATCAACTGATTGAGAGTATCCGCGCAGGTAAGACGGCGGCTTTTAGAGAAACCTACCGTTCCACAGACGTTCTTTTAATTGACGACGTTCAATTTTTGGCAGGTAAAGAATCCACGCAAGAAGAATTTTTCCACACGTTTAACGAACTTTACGAGCATAAAAAGCAAATCATTTTGACAAGCGACCGCCCCCCGCGCGATATTCAACGCTTGGAGGAGCGCTTACGCAACCGTTTTGAATGGGGCTTGATTGCCGATATTCAAAAGCCTAATATCGAACTTCGTACCGCTATCATACAAAATAAAATCGCATACCTCGGTATAGATATGCCAAAAGACGTGGTCGACTTTCTTGCCGCAAGCATTCATAGCAACGTGCGTCAAATTGAAGGGGCCATTAAAAAAATCGCCGCTATTAGCCGCATGACAGACTCTCCCATTACGTTGCCCCTCTGCCGCCGCGCTATTGCGGATTTGATTGCCGACTCCGTTTCTGCCGCAGATATGATAGAAAGAATTTTTTCTGTCGTTGCATCCCATTATCACGTTTCCGTCGATGATATTAAAAGCACGAAAAGAGATGCTCAAATTTCCTATGCGCGCCACGTCTGTATTTATCTCATTCGCCAAATGAACGAATTAACGTTGAAGCAAATTGCCGCACACGTTTCAAGGGATCATGCAACAGTCATCCATTCCATAAAACTCATTGCCAATGAAATGGATACGTCGGAAGAAAAACGCATGGAAATTGAAGAACTTGCCAAAGAAATCGGTATGCAATGAATATTTTAACATAATTTTTGATGTGGAATTTGTTAAAAACTCAATCTTCTGATTGACTGTATTCCTTTTTCCGTACAAGATTTGTGTATAACGCGTTTAGAAAAAATATTTTAACAGTTTTCTCAAATTTTCCTGTTTTTTCGACGTTTTTTATCCACATTCGCTAAACCTGTTTCCCTCAATTTTATAAACATAAAAAAACAAGACCGTATATGATGTTTTTACCCATTTCACTTTTTTAACAGGCCCTATTACCGCTTCTTCTATTTATATTAAAAAAACAAAAAATGCCGTTGGCATCATTTTTCACATAAGGAGAAAAACAGATGAAATTTACGCTTAACAAGGATTCGCTTTTAGACGCATTGACACCTGCTATGACCACCGTTTCAAACAAGAACACCATTTCTGCATTAGAAGGTGTCTTAATAGAATGTCATAACGATCTTCAAATGACCATTTCTTCTTATGACATGAAAAAAGGCGTTGTGTCAAAAGCAGAAGCAGAACAAGTAGAAAAAAGCGGCAGTCATATTATTCCCGCACAAAGACTGATGCAAATTGTTCGCCTTATGCCCGAAGGACCTATCACCATCGACGTCAGTGAAAATGAAACGGCAACAATTTCTTCTTTTTCGGGACATTTCTCATTAAAGGCACAAAAGGGAGAGGATTTCCCCTCTTTACCCGAAATGAAAAAAGAAAGAACGTTTGGCATCAAAGCATCCGTTCTTAAAAAGGCCATTGGAAAGGTCTTGCATTCTATTGCGGAAAACGATATAAAAGCAATGCTTTGCGGTGCTTTCTTCGTCATTGAAAAAGACGGTATGGAGGTTGTTTCTTGCAACAACTTCATGCTTTCAAGATGTCGTGTAAAATGCGAGGTCAATCAACTTGCAAGCGAGGGTGGCGAGCAAAAGATTTCCTTTATCGTTCCCGGGCATGCTTTGCAGGAACTAATCAAACTTCTCCCCGATGCCGATGAAGTCGTTACCGTTGAACTGACGGGCAAGCACGCGGTATTCAGAATGGAGAAAATTGATTTCTTCACCAGATTGATTGAAGAAAACTATATGGATTACCGTCGTATTATTCCCACAGGCTATCCCATCAACTTGACTATCAACAGAGATCTTTTACTTGAAGGTCTTGAACGTGTCAATATCATTGCAGAAGAAAAGGCGCAGGGAAATATTCGCAGTTACGTGAAAATCAACGTGCAGGATTCTCTTTTCCAAATGTCGGCGGTTTCCGCAACGGGCAACGCGTTTGATGAAATTGCTTGTCAACATACGGGCGATGATTTACAAATTGGCTTTAACGGCAGATTTCTTGTCAACTGTATTCGCGTTCTTGAAAGCGAAGAGGTATTTATTACCATGAAGAGCGCCACGCAGAGCATTACCATAGAGCCGAAAGAAAATAAAGAAGGCGAAGAATTATTCTATATGGTTCTCCCCTTGCGTATGAATTGATCTTCTATGTATGCCGAATCAATTTATCTTGAAAATTACAGAAACATAGAGAAGGAAACTGTTTTCTTTTCACCCGGTGTCAATTTTCTGTTTGGAGATAACGCACAGGGAAAAACCAATATTTTAGAGGCTCTCTATTTCTTTGCTCGCGGCAAAAGTTTTCGTTGTGCAACGGATAAAGAGCAAATAGGATTTGGAAAGAGTTTTTATGAAACGAAACTTCTTTTTCGTGACAGTCAAAGGCAACAGGAACTTTCCTACCGTGTCTTTGGCAATGAACGCATAAGAAAAAGAAACGGTATGACTGTGACGAAGCCTATTGAGATGCTCGGGCATTTCAGAAGCGTTCTTTTCTTTCCCGAAAATTTGCAAATGGTCAAGGGAGGACCGGAAGAGAGGCGTGCCTTTCTCAATGTTGCGGTCTCACAGAGTATACCCTCCTATTTTTCGGAATATGCACTTTATAAGAAAATATTAGATCAGAGAAACGCGCTCTTAAAGACGGCCCAAAAAACAGGATTTTGCGATCAAGAGCAACTGTATACGTGGAGCGAGTCACTTGCCAAAAGCGCCGCACGCATCCACCGTGCAAGATGTGATTATTTAGAGGTTCTTTCTCCTTTCGCATGTGATTTAATGGGGAAACTTTCTCTTACACGGGAAAAACTTTCCATCCGTTATGAAAGTTCCGCACACGTAGGAAAAGACGAAAACGAGCAAGAGTTATATCAAGCGTATCTTACGTGTTTAACCGAAAACTGGCAAAAAGAGATACTCTTGGGCTATACTTTATACGGTGTTCACCGTGATGATGTCCTTCTTTTCATCAATGAAAAAGAAGCGCGGCTCTTTGCCTCCCAAGGACAGCAAAGATCAATAGTTCTTTGCTTAAAACTTGCCGAGGGTGAGGCCGCAAGAAAACTGAACGGCGATTATCCCGTTTACTTATTTGATGACGTATTGAGTGAATTGGATGAAGGCCGCAGACGGTATGTCTTAAACGGCATGAAAGATAGGCAAATGATCATGACGGGTTGTGAAAAATCTCTTTTTTCATTGACGGATGCATTGATGATTGAAGTTAAAGGAGGGCATTATGTACCTGCACATCGGGGGCGGTGATGTCGTTGATAAAAAAGATATCATCGGTATATTCGATATGGATACTGCCACTATCTCTTCTGAAACGAAAAAGTTTTTGTCATCCGCCGAAAAAAAAGGTGACGTGACCTATACGGGCTTTGATTTGCCGAAAAGTTTTATCGTTTGTGAAAAAAAAGAATTGGTAAAACAAAAACGTGATAAAAAACAGAGGGTTTATCTTTCGCGCATTTCCGTTAAAACGCTTGAAATACGGAGCGAATCTGTATTTTTTGCGACCGATGAAGGGCTTTTAGATAAATAACATACATTTGTATTTGCGATATAAAGAAAAAGGAAAAGGTCCTTGAAGGGTTTGACTGTCAAATAATTTCAAGGACACACGAGGAAGGTTTTCATGGAAGAAGTAAATCAAAAACAAGCGTACGACGATACCCAAATTCAAGTATTGGAAGGCTTGGAGGCCGTCAGAAAGCGCCCCGGTATGTACATTGGAACGACGTCTGAAAGAGGCCTGCACCATCTTGTATACGAGATTGTGGATAACTCGATTGACGAGGCTTTGGCAGGGGAATGTAGTTGTATTACCATTACTTTGCATCCCGATGATAGCGTTTCGGTACAAGACGACGGTCGTGGTATCCCAAGCGGTATCAATCCAAAATTAGGTATTCCTACACTTGAAGTTGTTTATACCGTGTTACACGCCGGCGGTAAATTCGGCGGTGACGGTTATAAAATTGCGGGCGGTTTGCACGGCGTGGGTGCCTCTGTTGTGAATGCACTTAGCGAATGATTAGAGGTTGAAAACTGCCGCGACGGTAAGGTTTGCACGGAGCGCTTTGAAAAAGGCGTGGTGGCGCGTCCCTTTGCACACGTGGGCGATAGCGACCGTCACGGTCTTTACGTGCGCTTTAAGCCCGACGCCACGATTTTTGAGCAAACGACCTTTGATTATGAAACGCTATTGAACCGTATGCGCGAGCAGGCCTTCCTCAATGCAGGCGTACGCATTGTCATGAACGACATCCGTCCGGGCATGGAGCGTTCGGAGACCTTGTATTATGAGGGCGGAATTATCAGTTTCGTTTCTCATTTGAATGAACTGAGAAGAACGGAAAGCGTTCACCCCGACGTCATTTACATGAAGGGCGAAAAGAACGGCTCTATTGCCGAGATTGCCATGCAGTATAATGACAGTTATAATGAAAATATCGTGTCCTTTGCCAACAACATGGCGACCATTGAAGGCGGTACGCACGAGACAGGCTTCAAGAGCGCATTGACAAAGGTTATGAACGATTATGCGCGTAAAACAGGTATCTTAAAGGGCGATGATAAGAATTTAAGCGGTGAAGACGTCCGCGAAGGTCTTTGCGCCATCATCAGTGTCAAATTAACAGATGCGCAGTTTGAAAGCCAAACGAAAGCCAAACTCGGAAACTCGGAAATTCGCGTGTTGGTTGATAATTTGGTCAGTACGAAATTAGAAGAATATTTAGAGGAAAATCCCGCGTCCGCAAAGGCTATTCTTGAAAAATCCTTGGCGGCAAACCGTGCGCGCGAGGCCGCGCGTAAGGCAAGGGAACTGACAAGAAGAAAGAGCGTTTTGGAAGGCTCTGCATTGCCGGGAAAACTTGCCGATTGTCAGGAACGCAAAAGCGAGTTGACAGAACTTTATCTCGTAGAGGGTGATTCCGCAGGCGGTTCTGCAAAGGACGGCAGAGATAGCCGTTTCCAAGCAATTCTTCCTTTGCGCGGTAAGGTCCTGAACGTGGAAAAGAGCCGTTTGGATAAGGTGTATGCAAATCAGCAACTCATCCCGATTATGCAAGCCATAGGTTGCGGCGTGGGCGAAGAATTTGATATTGAAAAACTTCGTTACGGAAAAATCATCATCATGGCGGATGCCGACGTTGACGGTTCTCACATTCGCGTATTGCTTTTGACGTTCTTTTTCCGTCATATGCGTAGGCTCATTGAAGAAGGTCACGTATTTCTTGCACAACCGCCGCTTTATAAAATCCACAAGAATAAAATCGTGAGATATGCGTTTAGTGATGCCGAACGCGATAAGATCATTGAAGAGTTGGGCGGCAACGTGGAAGCGGAAAGATATAAAGGTCTTGGTGAAATGGACCCCGAGCAACTTTGGGAAACGACCATGGATCCTGAAACGAGAACCCTTTTGAAGGTTGAGATAGGGGATGCTATGGAATGCGACCGCATCTTCTCCATTTTGATGGGCGATAAGGTCGAGCCAAGACGCGAATTCATCGAGCAAAACGCCAAGTATGCCGTGAATTTGGATATATAAATTTCTTGACAAAAGGTAAGGCAAAGATAAGGAGAAGAGATCGTTATATTAACGGTCGATAAAACGACATGGAACACAATGCCAATACAAGCATAGAATTTCCCAATCAAAAAATTGTAGGACGCAACATGGAAAAGGAGGTCAAAATTTTTTTTATTGAATATTCCATGAGCGTTATTACCAGCCGTGCGTTGCCCGATGCAAGAGACGGCATGAAGCCGGGACAGAGGCGTATTCTGTATGCTATGCACGAGGATCATTTGACATACGATAAGCCGTTCCGTAAATCTGCAACCACCGTCGGTAACGTGCTCGGTCGTTACCATCCGCACGGTGACGCCGCAGTGTATCAAACAATGGTCCGTATGGCACAGAGTTTTTCTCTGCGCTATCCCTTGGTTGAAGGTCACGGAAACTTCGGTAACGTTGACGGTGACGGTGCGGCCGCCTACCGTTATACCGAGGCGCGTTTGGCACGTCTGTCGGAGGAAATGATGAGCGACATCGAAAAAGATGTCGTTGACATGCTTCCAAACTTCGATAACAGTCGCAAGGAGCCGTCCGTGCTTCCTTCCCGTTTTCCGAACATTTTGGTCAACGGAAGCGTCGGTATTGCCGTTGGTATGGCCACCAATATCCCGCCGCATAACATGGTTGAGGTGATTGATGGTACCATCTACCGTATGGAAAACCCCGATTGCTCCGTAGCCGACCTTATGAAGTTGATTAAGGGCCCCGACTTCCCGACCGCAGGTATCATCTACGGTTCTCGCGGTATGTATGAGGCGTATACCACGGGAAAGGGGCGCGTCATCGTCCGTGCGCGTGCCAATATAGAGCATGAGCATCGCCGTATCGTCTTTACGGAAATTCCTTATCAAGTAAATAAGAGCATGCTTGTTGAGAGCATGGCAGATCTTGTCAAGGAAAAGAAGATAGACGGCATCACGGATATTCGTGATGAGTCGGGCCGTGCAGGCATGCGTATTGTTGTCGAATATCGCCGCGATGCCAATGCAGAGGTCATATTAAATCAACTTTATAAATTTACACAACTCCAAGAAACCTGTGCCGTCAATATCATTGCACTGGTTGACGGTGAGCCGCGCTTGCTCTCCTTGGCAGATCTTTTGGACGTTTATATTTCTCATCAGGAAAACGTGGTTACACGCCGTGTGAAATTTGATTTGGAAAAAGCCATGCGTGAAATGCACCTGTACGAGGGGTATAAAATTGCCATTGACCATATCGATGAGATCATTGCCATTATTCGTGCAAGTCAATCCATTCCCGAGGCGAAAGAAAACCTCATGAAAAATTTTGAATTGTCCGATGCACAGGCACAGGCCATTGTGGAAATGACATTAGGTCGTTTGTCGGGCATGGAACGAAAGAAGATTGAGGAGCGCTTACAGAAACTGGCGGAGCAGGTGGCGTCCTTGCGCGCAATTTTGGCAGACGAAGGAAAAATCAAGGAAATCATTCGTGACGAGATGCTCGAAATCCGTCAACGCTTTGGCGATGAAAGACGCACAGAGTTGATTGAGGCCACCGACGATATCGATATTGAAGATTTGATTGAAAACGTTCCTTGCATGATTACAATGAGTCATGCCGGATATATCAAGCGTCAAGCGGTATCTACTTATTCCGCACAACGGCGTGGCGGTAAGGGAATTATCGGCATGACGACGAAGGATGAGGATTTTGTCGATACGGCATTGGTGGCGAACACGCATGACTTCATCATGATGTTCACCAACCACGGCAAGGTGCACACAAAGAAGGCGTACCGTATTCCCGAGGCATCCAGAACGGCAAAGGGCTCGAATATCGTGAACATCCTTGAACTTGCCGAAAACGAGCGTGTCACCGCCGTCATTCCCGTCACATCCTTTGAGGACGGTCGTTATTTGACGATGGTCACCCGCCGAGGCGTGATTAAGAGAACGCTTCTCTCCGAATATGAGTATCAACGCCGTGGAGGAAAAATCGCTCTGACCTTGGATGAGGGCGACGAACTTCTCTTCGTTCGCTTGACAAACGGGGATTCCGATTTGCTTCTTGCAACGCGCAACGGTTACGCGGTGCGCTTCTCCGAGGATAACGTCAGATGCATGGGCCGTTTGGCTCGCGGCGTGCGCGGTATCACGGTCGAAAAGAACGATGCCGTCGTCGGTGTAACGTTGGTCGAAGAAGGCAAACAATTGTTGACAATTACGGAAAAAGGCTTTGGCAAACGAAGCGAGTTTGACGATTTCCGCGCCATGAAAAACCGTGGCGGTCACGGAGTTATCTGTCAACAGACCACGGATAAAACGGGCGGACTGGCGTCTATCGCCGCCGTATCTGAGGATGAAGACGTCATTTTGATGACGGACGAGGGAACGGTTATTCGTACGGCGGCGGCAGATATTCGTCCCTGCTCCCGTACGGCAAAGGGTGTCATCATCATGCGCCTGGCAGAAGGTAATTCCGTGCGTGCGTTTATGTGCGTGGATAAGGAAGACGACGAAGAAGAAGAAAACGCAGAGGTCGCAGAAAGTGCAGTAACAGATGGTGCCGTGCCAGACGCTGCCGTGGCAGACACTGCCGTGACAGAAGAAACGCAGGAACATACCGACACCCAAGCAGAGAGTGCCACGGACCAAGCGGAAAACGTGCAGTCTTGACGGCAGAAGAAAAGAAAAAACGGTCTGATAGCCCGGCAAACGGGCTATCAGTGAAATCTTGTTTTCTTTTGAACAACTGCATAAACAAAGAGGAAAGCATATGGACAAAAAAATGAGGAAAGCACTTCTGTTTCTTTTGCTTTTCCTTTGCCTTCCAATGATAGGATGCACAAAGGAAGAAGTGGACGAAAAAGAACTGTTTTCATCAGTAGAAGCCTTGATTGAAGAGAGCCGCGTTCTTAACGATATTTACTTTGGAGAGGGCATTCCGACAAAGGAAAACGGGACCGCCATCGGTGTTTATCGTGAAGCGGATATGATATCATTGCAGGCGATGGGGTTTACAAGCATCGCCCAAATCCGCGCGAAAACGCAAGAGGTCTTTTCGTCGGGTATGTGTAACTGGTTGTTTGGCAGGGCGTTTTCGGCGCTTTCGGTCGGCAATGCCGTAGAACTTGCCCGTTATTACGAAACGGCCGACAAAGGACTGCTTATGGTACAGACCACGGCAGAGTCGTACTTGAACGGTGATACGGTATACGATTACACCACCCTCAAACTCGTCAGTCAATACAGAGATACCGTGAAGGTGACGTTGAAGGCAACGGTGACGACCGAAGAAGGCTTATCAAGAACGGAAACGATCGACGTCGATCTTTTGAAGACTGTGGATGGGTGGCGCCTGGATTCGCCGACGTATTTGGTATATGCTCCCGAAGAGGATCTTCGTCCTATTAAGTAAAATAAAAAGAATATAAGAAACTACATTAAAAGGAGAACAGCCATGTATTTTAGAGAAAAAGTGGTACAGCTTCGCAAGGATGCGTCTATGACGCAAGATTACTTCGCACGGGCGGTGGGCGTTTCTCGTCAAGCAGTTTACAAATGGGAAAAGGGCAAGTCCTATCCGGAAGCGGAAAAACTGATTTTGATTGCCAAACTTTTTAACGTGACGGTTGACAGTTTGTTAGAGGACGATTACGCGCTCTTCAATTTGTCTATGCCCGCAGTGCAAGTGCAAGCGAAAAAGGCACCTGCAAAAAAGAAGGTAGCCAAGGCGGCCGCCCCGAAGAAAACCAAGAAAGCACCCGCACGCGTCGAGCGCCAAGCGGACGACGAGGCTCTTGCGGCAGTGTTTGCTCCCCCTGCCGTGACCAAAACGGAAAAGAAAGAAACCGAAGCGAAAAAGGCGACGCCCGTTCGCGAGCCTGCTCCCCTTCGTTCTACCGTACATAAGGCGCAACCGCAAAAGCAGAAAAAGCAACAAGGATTTTTCGACGGTATCCGCGGACTTTTCGGTCGTAAAAAATAAAAGCAGAAGCAAGACGACGGCAAACACACCCTTATTGCCGATAAAAGCGTTGCATAATTCTCCCAAGATAGGTACATACTGACGATGGTGGCGAAGAGAAGTAGCCGTTATTGGCGGCACCCGACGGGGCGCGCTTCTCTTTGCCCGCGTTTTCATCTGTTTTGAAGAAGGCGTCACGTGTTCCGAGAATACACGTTTTCCGAATACAAAGGGGGAGTTTTATTGTTGTTGCGCGGGTGTGAAAAGCGGGTCGTATACGTCAAAAATACAGGAGACGAATTGTTTGAGGAAGCGTATTTTTTTCTGAAAGCGGGCGTCTCCGACGCGGCTTCGCCGACGGAACTGTGGCGTGCCGCGGAAAGAATTGTCAATGAAAGCCTCATTGGAGGAGAAAGAGACCTAACGGCGCCGACGCGCAAGAGAGGTCTTTTTCGGGGCGCGCTCATTTTTCTCTGCGGTTTTATTTGCGGAGGCGGTATTCTCGCGCTTTGCTTGATTTAATAGCACGGTACAAGCGGATATAACGAGAGATATATCGTCAAAAACGCTGAACAAAGCATAAAATACGTACATCTTAATTTTAACGGTTACTCTTGCAGAACAAAAACCAACGTTATCAAGAGATACGAACGGAATAGTCATCTTTTTGTAAAGAACAGTTTGCGTGCTTGCCGACCTCAAAGGGCTTTTTGCCATCATTCGGTAAGCACTTTATAATAATAGAAAGGATAATAATGGCAGTATGAATTTTCGAAATGAAAACAACGACACAAAAAACGGTCGAAACAATACAAACAACGGAAAAAAGCGCTTTGAAAGACAAATGACCGACGGTCATGCACAAGCGAAAAAGGAAAGAAAAGCCCCCGCTTCAAACGGCGCATATAAGAGGCCCCATGCACCGAAGAAGGCATCGTTTGCCGATGCAGAGGTTGGTCGGTTTCATGAAAATGGGACGGATGCCCACCCTACAAAAAAGCAGACCAAGAAAAATCAATCGGTAACGCAGTCCTTTAAGGGAGAGAAAACAAACGCCTTCTTGCAAAAAACGGAAGAAGGAAAGGGGCGGCAGGGGACGAAAAAATCGTCAAATCAGGCAAGCGCAAGGGATAATGCAGTACCTTCAAAGCCTGCGCGCAAGCAAAAGGGCGCAGAGTGGCAGTCAGATCGCGACGTGACGGGTAGAAATAGTTACGCACCATATAAAAAAGATAGGCATCGGAGGACGGAATACGCACAGTCGACAACGTCCGACGGGGAACTCGCCGTTTTTAAGAAGGGTGCGCCCCCCTTGCGTATTATTCCTCTCGGCGGTCTTGGAGAAATCGGTAAGAATATTACCGCCATTGAGTGCGGCACGGATATTATCGTGGTGGACTGCGGCGTGGCATTCCCCGATGAAGACATGCTCGGCGTTGATTTGGTCATTCCCGACGTTTCTTATTTAGTTGAAAACAAGGATCGCGTGCGCGGTATTGTCATTACGCATGGCCACGAGGACCATATCGGTGCCGTCCCCTACGTATTACGCACCTTGAACGTGCCCGTCTACGGCACGAGTCTGACGATTGGTATTTTGAAAAACAAACTACAAGAGCATTCTCTTCCCGAAAAGCCCGAATTGCGCGTGGTGGCGGCAGGCGACATGATTCAACTTGGCATGTGCCGCGTTGAATTTGTTCACGTCAACCACTCCATTGCCGATGCATGCGCCATCTGCATAGAAACGCCCGCGGGAGTTGTTTTTCACACGGGTGACTTCAAGTTGGACGTGTCCCCCATTGACGGACACATGATGGACGTTGTCAGAATTGGCGAAATCGGTCGTCGCGGCGTTCTTTTGATGCTTGGCGAGTCCACAAATGCGGAGCGCCCGGGCTTTACGCCTTCGGAACGTAAGGTGGGCGGTTCTCTTGAAACCATTTTTGCCGCCAATCCGCAAAAAAGATTGATTATTGCTACCTTCTCCTCTAACGTGCATCGCGTACAACAGGTCATTGATGCCAGCGTGCGGCACGGCAGAAAAGTGGCCGTTCTTGGCCGCAGTATGATGAACGTTGTCGGTGCCGCCGTAGAACTTGAATATATGAACGTGCCCGAAGGAACGTTGATTGACGTGTCCGAAATCAACCGCTTCCGCCCCGAACAGATTACATTGATCACAACAGGCAGTCAGGGCGAGCCTATGTCGGCATTGTATCGCATGGCCTTTTCGGAGCATGACCGTGTGAAACTCGGCGCAGACGATTTGGTCATTCTTTCGTCGAGTGCCATTCCCGGTAACGAAAAGTTGGTTGGCAAAGTAATCAACGCGTTGATCAAAAGCGGCATTCGCGTCGTCAACGATACCGTGGCGGACGTGCACGTTTCGGGACACGCATGCAGTGAAGAACTCAAATTAATGTTGGCGCTTGTGAAGCCTACGTATTTTATGCCGATTCACGGTGAAGACAGACACCTTTTTGCCCACAAGCAACTGGCGGAATACATGGGGATGGCCCCCTCAAATATTTTTATCGGCGATAACGGCAAGGTGCTTGAAATCAGTGAGCGCGGCGCCCGTTTTGCGAACGCGGTTTCCGCGGGCGGCATCATGGTCGACGGCTCCGGCGTAGGCGACGTAGGAAGCGTCGTTTTGCGCGATCGCCGTCATCTGTCACAGGACGGCTTGATCGTGGTCGTGGCAACCGTTGACATCAATGAGCAATTGATTTTGTCAGGTCCTGATTTGGTGTCGCGCGGTTTTGTGTACGTGCGCGAGTCGGAGGAACTGATGGAAGAGGCAAAGCGCTTGGCATATGCCACCCTGGAAGATGCGCTTGAAGGCGGCTGCGTCGGTTGGACGGAACTAAAAAATGCCGTACGGGATGAGTTGGCAAAGTATTTTTACAAGAAGACCAAGAGAAGGCCGATGATTCTTCCCATCGTCATGAACGTATAATAAAAGGGGGAGCCGACGCTTTATGCGGCTCCCCTACTGTTATCGGTATCATTGTAAACAAAAGAGTATGTTTTAGCAAGAAAAACGGAAGGTTTACCGCCTTGCGGGAAAGGGGGAGAAAGACGTGGTGACGGTTTTATGGCTTCCGTCCGATACGGTGGCAAGACCATTTCAGAAAAACGTTGAAGACCACATTGTAGGAAAGTACGGAAAAGGCAAAAACGGACAAGCATCTTTTGCGGCGTATGAAGCCTTAGCGCGGCTCTACGATGATTACAATCGTCTTATGCACCGTCCGCAAAGCGTCTTGCCGCGCATTGCGTATACAGACGAGGGACGTCCCTACTTCTCCGATTGCCCTCTGCATTTTTCTTTGACACATACGGACGGTGTATCTATGGCGGTTTTAACCGACCAAGGCACGGTGGGCATTGACGTGGAGCGCGCCGACATCAAACGGTTAAAAAGCATGGAGAGCCTTGCAAGACGACGTTTCTTTTGTGAAGAAAATACATTTATTTTTCACCGCCAAAAAAATCTGTCAAACGAAGACGTGATAAAGCGGTTTCTTCTCCTTTGGACAAGAAAAGAGGCGGTTTTTAAGGCAACGGGCGTGCCTTTGTTACGGGTAAACGGATTTCGTCTGCCGCCTTACCTTCAAATGACCTACGGTTTTTTACCGCAAGAGACTGTTTTTACCGTGGTTTTTGGCACAAAAGGCGCATTGGATAAAAAAGGTTTGTATAAATTTGAATAAAAATTTGTCAAAATCTTGATATTTGTGCAAAGATGTGCTATAATGCAACTGTGTTGGTAACGACACAGATTATTATTACATAATGAGGAGAAACGGTTATGGAATTGGCACAAATTATGGAAATTGTAGGAAACGTCCTACTGGGCTTATCACTTGCAACGGTAGTGATTTGCTTTTTGCTCGGTCTGTGGCGCGGATTGTTCAAGTCTGCTCTGCGTGCCGTGACGCTGATCGTTAGTTTGGTGATCGCGTTAATTCTTGTCAACACGGTTTTGGTATCGGTAACTGAAAACATTGCAGACTCTATTGTAGAGGAAATGAGCAGGGAAGGCGAATACGCAGAGTTGCTGGCATCCGGTTTAGCGACAGACGTGATTAAATCCTTCGTCTTGGCTATCGTATCCCCGATTTTGTTTATGGTGCTTTATTTCGTTTTGAACAAACTTCTTTTGATCGTTTACGCCATTTGCAAAATTTTCATTCGTCCTCTTGTCGCATTTGAGAAAAACTCCATTCCCGCGCGCCGTTGGCTTGGCGGTGCCGTTGGCGTTGTATGCGCCTTGATTTCCCTTGCGGTGCTAATGACACCCATTGGCGGTTACGCCAATTTGATGGATGACATGGTAACGCTCGTTGACGAGGCAGACGAGGGTGATTATCCCGAAGAGTTTGCAGACGCCATGGAAGAGATTGAGCCCGTGACGACCGCGCTTACGAAGAATCTCGGCGTGCGCGTCCCTTACATGCTCGGCGGCAACTTGCTTTTCGGTCAATTGACCTCCTTTACCATTGAAACAGAAGATGATTCCATATCGACGTCTCTTGGCTCCGAAGTGAAAGGCTTCGTCAATTTAATTCCTCGCGCAATGAACTTGTCCGAGCTTTCTTTTGAAGAACTTGACAAAGTAAGTCTTGAACCCCTGAACGACATCATCGAAGCACTGGAAGCAAAAGAGGGCAATAGCAAGATTGCCGTTCTCTTGGTGGCAGAGGTATGCTCTACCGCCGCAGAAAAGTGGAACAACGGCGAAACCTATCTCGATGTCAACATGGAAGAAATGCTGCAAGAGGAGGCAGAGGCATTCCGTCCGGCAGTTAAAATGGCATTAGAGGGATTGGAAAAGACAAAGGCCGAAACACTCGCAGAGGATTTGCGTGTGTTTACCGTACATATAGAAAGCATAACGGAAACATATATTTACATGATGAGATTGGCAGAGGGTGATGGCACTATAACCGCAGAAACCGCCCAAGGATTGGTGGACGCAGTGATGGACTCCGAAGTCATGACAAGCGTATTGCTTTCACTGGCTGAAAATGGCGAATTAGACTTTGACGTTTCTGAGGATGTGTCCAATGCGGTAGGCGATGCGCTTGATACATACATCGCAAGCAACGGCAACTTGACGGCATCTCAAACGCAAGCGGCTGGCGCGATCACAACGATCTTCGGCACTCAAAACTGATTTCGATTTATTCTGTAAAAACCGAACAGACGGGAATCGTGTTGTGAAAAAACAGGTAAAAGCGGCGACGCTCTTTTCTTCAAGTACATGACCGATTCTCGACAAGCCCGGTTCAATTTGATAAAACAAATAAAAAGTTAGTTCTCTCAGAAGTAATTAAAAATTTTTCATTTGCATAGTTTATAAAGACAAAGTAATTTTGTATTGGAAACCGTGTCAGTGTATTCAACCGCACAAACAGCCATAATAGGGATGTAAGGAAAGTGGGTTGAATAGTATGAACAAATTGTATTCCTTTTCAAAAAGAACGGTTGACCTTCTTGGGGCAACGGTGGGAATTTGTCTTTTGGCTGTGCCAATGGTGGGGTGTTTGTTGGCGATACGCTTAACTTCCGATGACACGCCTGTTTTGAAGCAGGAGCGCATCGGTTTGGACGGACACCCCTTTATTTGTTATAAATTTCGTACCATGAGGGCAAATACGCCGCGTGTTGCGGCGGCAGAATTAAAGAATGCGGACGCCTATTTGACACCCCTCGGCGCGATATTGCGCCACACGAGTTTTGACGAAACCTTGCAACTTTATAACGTTTTGCGGGGGGATATGAGCCTCATTGGGCCGCGTCCTTTGATCCCCGAGGAGCGCGAATTGCATCGGCTTCGCAGGCAGGGCGGAGTCTATCATATGCGCCCCGGCCTCTCCGGATTGTCACAAATTCACGGCAGAGATACGTTATCCGATAGACGCAAGGCCCATTTTGATGAAACGTACGCCGATTTTGCATCCCCTTTTTTGGATTTGTCTATATTATGGCGGACTTTTCGCTGTATTCGGCATTGAATGTGAACATTTGAAAGGCGTCTTACAAAAGACGAGGGTAATCTTATGACTTCTATTTCTCGCACGGATCGCGCGCTTCTTTTGTTGCTTAGAAGAAGTCTTTTTCAAAGCGATGAAAAAATGGTCCTTTCCGTCAATGAATGGAAGGATGTTGTATGCGCTTCCTACGAGCAAGCGGTCGTTCTTTTGGCGCTTGACGGCACGGACGGATTGCCGTCTGTACCGCCATCGGTGTTGATGCCTTGGCAAAAACTCGCGTTTCGCCTTCAATGGCAAAACGAGCAACTGTATGCAGTGCAAGATAAAGTCGTTTCGCTCTTTCGGGAGGCGGGCATTCCCACCGTTATTTTGAAGGGGAGCGCCTCCGCCCTGAACTATCCCAACCCAACCCTGCGCACAATGGGGGATATTGATTTATTGGTAGAGCCTTGTCGGTTAAAGGAAAGCAAGGAGCTTTTGAAAAAGAACGGATTTAAGGCCGACGTGCCAAGTGGGCTATCGGAGCATCACGTTTCGTTTTATGATGGGGCGTGTCATATAGAACTTCATCACGACGTCAACGGCATTCCAAAGGACGGCGAAGCGGCACGCATGCTTCGCGCTCTCTTTTCACGCGCGGTGCATTATACCGAGAAGCGCCACGTCGGTGAGCATACGTTTTACGCGCCGAAGCCGCTTCTTCAATCGCTTGTTTTGCTTTTGCACACCGCCTCGCATATATCACAAGAGGGGATAGGGTTGCGCCATCTCGTCGATTGGGCTCTTTTTACGCAAAGGGTGCTTGCGCCCGAAAAAATATCGGCGCGCTCCATGAAAACGATGCTTTCAACGTGGGAGCAATGCGGTCTTTTGCACTTTGCGCGCCTTTTGTCGATGACGGCATCGCGTGCATTCGGGACACCGATCATGCCTTGGTTTGCCGACGTGGACGTCGCCATGGCAGATTTGTTGCTCACGGATTTTCTGACAAGCGGCAATTTGGGCAAACGGCGTTTCCGCGACGAATACGGCTCGACGCTCATCACCAACAAGGAGACGGTCGCGTCGGCACAAACGCCGCTTGCCGTTCGTGTGTGGAAAAACGTGGTCAGTTCAACGGATGCACACTTTCCCGCGGTGCGGAGATATCCCGTTTTATATATTGGTGCGCTTCCTTTCAATTTGTTGATCAAGGGTTGCGAACTTTGCCGCCGAAAGCAGTTGTTCCGCTTTGGAAAAACCTTGCAGACCTCACGCCGTCGGTTGCAGTTTATTGATTCGCTATCGCTTTTTGATACACCGAAAAGAAAACGGCCGACACGTTCTGCTCAAAAAAGGGCAGAGTCACAAAAACGGCAAGGCGCACGAAAAAAAGCCGTAGCGACAGATAAATAAGCGAAAACAAAATAAAAAAGAGGATTTCAATTGCAAAAATTGAAATCCTCAACTTATTTTATAAGGATAATCGTTTGGATAAGGCTTTATATTAAAGCCCGGAAATCTTCTGAATTATATTTTTGGTTTGGTGGACTCATATATGCTTATGTAATTTCAAAACGAGGGGAACACTGATAACCGTGCCGAGGATGCCTTGAATGGCATTGAAGGGGACGGAGACGGCGGCGGCGCCAAATCCGTAAAGGCACGCATCGAAGATAAAATAGCCAAGGATCATAAAAAGTTCCGCCAAAAGCGCACCGAAAACGGCGCGGACAATTATGGCGCGCGTGCGCGGTGTCGCTTGCTTTTTCAGGGGGCGGAGGAAAAACGAGAAAAAGAGCGCCATACAACCTTTTATAAGAAAGGTGGCGGGTGCATAGATGACGTATCCGAGAAGAACGTCCGTTAACATCGAGCCGATTGCCGCCGCGGCAAAGCCGTAAAAGGAGCCGAGAAGCCCACCCGCGATCAGTACAACGGCGTCACCGAGGTGAACGTAGCCCGCACCGCCTGATATGGGGAACGAAAAGAAGGTTGCAAGACAAGTTATGGCGGCAAAAAGCGCCGCAAGAACGGGTTTTTTCAGTTGTTGTTTATTCATTTTCTTTTATCCTTTACGAGAAGAACGTCATGCCATACTGTTGATAAATATACACCAAAGCCAAGACTTGCCAAGCGATGCCGAGGAAGTTGACGACGAGGAAGTACCAATGGCGCGTTTTGTGACGGAAAAGGCACATGGCAAGAAAGCCGCCGACGGCGCCGCCAAAAAAGGACAGAGATAGCAATACCGACTCCCGAATACGGAAGCGGTCGTGCCGCGCCTTCCATTTATCAATGCCATAAAACAAAAAGGCAAGAAAACTCATAGCGGCGAAAAACACAAGAAGTTCTTTCATATATCCTCCAATATTTGTTAAGGGTCGAAGTGTGAGCGACGGCAGAAGAGAAGCGTTACCGTTGCCTGCACATATTATAGCACAACGCCCTCGTGCGGTCAAGAGAAAAAGAAGAAAAAAGCAGCGAGTTCTTCAACCGAGTGGGGGCAGGGCAAGGGTTGTTATAAAAATGTGTCTGTTTGTCGAGTGTTTTGTATAGTATTCGTGCATTCTTCATGGTTGCTCGCGTCTTTTTTTTCGTAGACAAGAATTTTTTCGGGTAGGTATTGCAAAATGCAGAAACGCGTGGTATAATGTATACGTGACGATATGCCCTTATGTGCCGAAGACCGTTTTGTCTATCGAGGATATGCGGCTTACGTGCGCTACGGCATCCAAATATGCAAATAATGAAAGGAATGCCTTCCGAAGGAAGGTTCGGTTGAGTTATGTACAAAATGCATGGCATCAGTAAGCGACTTGCGGCGATTTTGCTTGCAATGTTTCTTTTGACGATATTTGCCGCTTGCGGCGGTGAGGAGCCCAACCCCACGGAGGCGCCGACAGAAACGCCCACCACGGATGGCACAGAACCCGGTCCCGACGAAACGCCGAGCGGTGACGAGGACGTCATAAAGGAAACCACAATAAAGCCCTCAAAGGGCCTTGCGTATGCCAACACGGCATACGGCACGACCTGCTATTTGCAGGGACTGGGCACTTGCACCGATACGAAGGTGGTCATTCCTGCGACAAATGAGGATGGCAACACCGTTATCGGCATCAACGCAGGGGCGTTTTCAGGTGCAGCGGCGGCAAAAATTACCGAGATCAACATTCCCGATACAGTTAAGAAAATTGCATCGGACACCTTTGATGCTTGCACGGGATTGAAGACCGTTCGTTATTTCGGAAGCGAAAGTTTCTGGAACGAGATGATGGCAAGCGGTGGCGCTAACGCGCTCCCCGCAGGCGTTGAAGTGATTTTTAGCGAATATTGCGATTTGACCATTGAATATTTGTATCTTGACCAGACCACGGCGGCAACCAAAAAGGTGATTACATACATCAATAACGATGAGTATACCGTGAAGTTGCCGAATATTAAAGGTTACCGCGCCGATGCGGAAAATGCCAAAGGCGTGATTACCGAGGATACGACGGTCACTGTTACGTATACACGCATTACGGCACAGGGAACGTGCGGTGAAGACCTGACGTGGGTGCTTTACGAGGATGGCGAAATGCGTATTTCCGGCACGGGCGTGATGAACGACTTCGTTGCAGGAACTGCCCCGTGGACACCGTTTGTCGATAAGATTTCTCTCGTTACCTTTGCAGATACGGTAGAAGGCGTCGGAGCTTATGCATTTGCCGATTGCACGTCTATTGAGCGTATTGAATTACCGACTGGCTTGAAGGCCGTCGGCGCGAATGCTTTCCGCGGTTGGACAGAAAAGCAGACGGTCCTCTTCCGTGGCGGCGTTGATATTTTGGTGCTTGCAGATGCCGTATGGCAGGGCGGTGCCAACGCACAAATTTCTTTCTTGCACGGCACGTACGAGCAGGATGCAGACCTTGAAAACGGCATGGAGCCCATTGAGTGGACGCTAGTGGAGCAGGATAGAGGCTCATACCTTCTGACAACGGTGTACGCTCTTGAAATGATGCCTTATCATGACAGTCCCGTTTCCGTGACGTGGGAAAAATCTTCTTTACGCAAGTGGATTAAAGACACCTTCATTTCAACCGCTTTCAGTGCAGAAGAAAAGGCAGTACACACCTTCATGAAGAAGGGCATCGGCACAAGTGACGATACCGTCTTCATCCTCGGGGCCGCTGATTTGGCAGAGTTGTTTGAAGAAGAATATTTGCGTATCAAGCAGGCAACGGCGGCCGCCAACCCGAGCGAAGTGGAAAACGAGGACGGAACGACCTCCATCGTTCCTACCGAGGAAGCCATTTACTGGTGGTTGCGCGATCAGGGCAATCTCGGTGAACTGGCACAGAACGTCAGTCCCGAGGGCGTTGTCAATACGGCAGGTGCCTTGGTGACCGCAGAAAATCGCGGTGTGCTTCTTGCAGTGTGGGTTGAGCCCACGGCACCCGATGCGGAATAATAGGAAATTCAGAAA
The DNA here is from genome assembly GCA_045536865.1 of Eubacteriales bacterium. Lineage (GTDB taxonomy): Bacteria > Bacillota > Clostridia > Oscillospirales > CAG-272 > UBA1740. The sequence continues at coordinate 5,754 of JAZSOK010000163.1, read as the reverse complement.
AGCGAGCGTTTGCTCGCTTTTCTTTTTGCAATGCACGCAGGCGGCGCGTGAAAACCAAGACGAAAATACGCACGGTTTATTTACCATGAGTTTTAAGACATATAAAAAGCAGGCGCGTACGATGCATAACGCTTCATACGTGCCTGCCGTTTTTTATTCATGTAATTAGGTTTCAAACTGCGCTTGGTACAGACGGCGGTAAAGGCCATTCTTTGCAAGAAGTTCTTCGTGCGTTCCCATCTCGGCAATCGAGCCGTTTTGCATGACCAAAATACGGTCGGCATGCCGTACGGTCGATAGTCTGTGAGCAATGACGAAGCAGGTTTTTCCCTTCATAAGCGCGAGCATGGCGTCCTGCATTTGAAGTTCTGTACGTGTATCAACGTTGGACGTTGCTTCGTCCAATATAAGTACCGATGCATCAATCAACATGGCGCGCGCGATGGTGAGGAGTTGCTTTTGCCCCTTGGATAAATTGACTGCCTCGTCGCTCAAAACGGTATCGTATCCGTCGGGCAGGCTTTCAATATAGTCGTGCATGTGTGCGGCGCGCGCAACTCTTTCCACGTCTTCTTTCGTGGCATGCGGACTTGCATAGGCGATGTTGTCGTAAATCGTGCCGTGGAATAGCCACGTGTCCTGTAAAACCATGGAGCAAGCGCGGCGCAAAGCACTGCGGCGGTAATCTTGCACATTGATGCCGTCAACGTACACCGCACCCTCGTCTGCATCGTAAAAGCGCATGAGGAGATTGACAAGCGTGGTTTTTCCCGCGCCCGTCGGACCAACAATGGCAATGACCTCGCCGGGGGATGCCTCCAAGGAAAAATCGGGGAGAACGGTCCTTTCGGGCGTGTACCCAAAGCGGACGTGCGAAAAGGTGACGGCGCCCTTAATGCTTGCGGGGGCGGCGGCGTTTTCCTTGTCCTGCGGCTCCGTCGGCTCGTCTAACAGACGAAAAACGCGTTCGGCGGCGGCAAAAGCGGATTGCAGTTCTCCGTACATATTCGCAATCTCATTGATCGGCCCCGAAAATTTGCGCGAATAGAGAATAAAGGAAGAAATACTGCCAATGCCGATGCCCCCATAGAGATATAAAACGGCACCAAACATACTGACAAGCGACATGGAAAGGTTGTTGACAAAGTTGACGGCGGGGCCCGTAATGGTACCGAAGGCCTCGGCGCGCGTGAAGGCATCGATTGCCTCCTCGTTTTTTTCGTCAAATCTGTCGATGATGGCATCCTCGGCACAGTATGCCTTGATGGTTTTTTGACCGCCGGTCATTTCTTCAACATAGCCGTTTAACTCGCCGAGTTTGGCGGAACGACGTTTGAAAAGCGGGCGGGTGCGCGACGTAATAAAGCGTGTGAGCAGAATGGACAGGGGAATGGTGAAGACGAAAACCAAAACCAAGAGGGGCGAAATGGTGAGCATCATGATAAAGGCGCCAACGATGGTCACGACGCCCGTGGAAATTTGCAAAAGGTCGGTGGAAAGAGATTCGTTGACGGTGTCAATATCGTAGGAGAGAATACTGAGCAAATCGCCCGTTTGATATTTATCGAAAAAACTGACGGGCAAATGTGCCAAATGCTCAAAAACGTCGCAACGCATCCGATAGACGATTTTTTGACTGAGGTTTGTCATTAGCACGGTCGTCATATAGGAAAAGAGCGCCGATATTGCGTAAATGACAATCATGGCGATAACAAGGAGTGTGACGGTCTTAAAATCAACGCCGCCCTTCACTTCGCCGATGGCATCAATGGCGCGTCCTGCTAAATAAGGACCGATAAGGGAGAGAAGGTTACTGCAAAGAACAAGGAAAACCGCGAAAAAGAAGAGCAGTTTATGACGGAAAAGATAGGGGGCAATGCGCCGTAAAATCACGCTTCGTTTGGCGCGCGGTACGGATTTTTCATTTTTTACTTCGCCCGGAGGATTAAAGAACATCGTCATCCATGTCACCTCCCATCTGCGTTTCATAAATCAACTTGTATTCTTCGCAGGAATAAAGAAGCTCGTCGTGCGTGCCAAGGCCGCAAACACGGCCGTTTTGCATGACAATGATGCAATCGGCGTGGCAGACGGAACTGACGCGTTGGGCAACGGTGACAACGGTGGTGTCGGGATAATTCGTGCGGAGCGCGCGCCGAACGTACATGTCCGTGCGATAATCAAGCGCGCTTGAAGCGTCATCCAAAACGAGAATATCGGGATTTTTGGCAAGAGAACGGCTAATGAGCAGGCGTTGACGTTGACCGCCACTCAAATTTGCGCCGCGAATGCTCGCCATTTCTTCCCAACCGTTCGGTTTTTCTTTGATAAACGAAAGGGCCTGGGCGGTTTCTGCCGCCTTTGTCATGTCCTCATCCTCTAATGTGCGAAAGAACGCGACGTTTTCACGTAAGGATACGGCAGGAATAAAGTCGTTTTGGAAAACCACGCCGAACTGTGCGCGCAGGTCCTTTTGAGGGATGGTGCGAATGTCCACGCCGTCCAGGAAAATCGTCCCCGCATCCGGGTCGTAAAAGCGCAAAAGCAGGCGAAGAAGCGTGCTTTTGCCCGAGCCCGTTCCGCCGATAATGCCGAGGGTTTGCCCGCGTTTTAGGGAAAAAGAAACGTGAGACAAATTTTCTTTTTTCTTTAAGTAAGAGAAGGAAACGTCACGAAATTCAATGAAGGGCGGCGCGTCATCATCTTCTCTTCCTTTTGCCGCAGGAAGCACGGGCAAGGTGTCTTCTGCCGACAAAACGTCTGCCACGCGATTGGCAGAAGCCAAGCCCCGTGAAGAAAAGATAAATATGCGCGTGATTGCCATCATGGAAGTCAAAATCATGGTAAAATAATTGAGGAATGCCAAAATCACGCCGGGGGCGGCCGCGCCAGCATTGAGCCGATAGGCACCGACGAGAATGACGGCGCAAAGACCCAAGTTGAGGAGAAGGGTGTTCGTTGGCCCCGTAATGCCCATCACCAACCCCGCAAGACGGCTTTGTTTGGACAGGCGGTGCGTGACCTTTGAGAAATGCTCGATCTCGTCATCCGTTTTTGACAGGGCACGAATGACACGCACGCCCGACGCATTTTCTTGGATGACGCGCGTCATGTCATCCAATCGCTCTTGTTGTTTCTTGTAAAGACGGACGCCGCGACGGGAAACGACAACGATGATGAAAGCAATAATAGGGAAAAGCGCAAGAAGGACGAGCGCCATGACGTAATCCAACCATACGGTAATCAGAACGCCGCCGATAAGCAAAATGGGGGCGCGCACGCCAATTCTTTGAATTTGCGCGACAAAGCGATTGATGTGGTAGGTGTCCGAGGTCAGACGGGAGATGAGTGTCGGGGTGGTGTAAGCATCTGTTTTTTCCGCACAAAGGCCAATGGTCTTCACAAAAAGGTCATGCCGCAGTGCTTTTGTGGTGCGACCTGCCGATATGGCGGACAGGCGATTGGATATAATGTTGGCGAGAAGGGCAAACACGGCACAAAAAACCATAACGCCGCCAAACAAAAAAACATGCGACAATTTCTTTGTCGGCACTACGTTGTCAATCAGATGTGTTAAGATTAAAGGAATAAACAATTCTGCAATGGACGCAAGAAACTTCAAGCCTAACGCGCAAGCGACAAGGAGGCGATGCGGCTTGATGTAAGACCAGAGCATTTTCACAACAAGTTCCTCCGAACAGATTTAAGAATGCGAAAAAAGGACGAAAAGCAAAAAAATCAAGCGTCCAAAAGCCCCTTGACAACATAAGAGGAGATAAGAAGACCTGCTACCGCGGGGACAAACGCAATACTGCCCGGCGGCTGCTTGCGATATTCCATGTCGTTTTCTCCCTCCGACAAAGACGTCTTTGGAGTAATGGGCGTTTCTTCCGAGGCAAGAACGGGGAGTGCGTCAACCTTTCTTTTACGCATCTCGTGCCGCATAACGCGGGCGAGAGGGCAAACCGAGGTTTTATAGATATCCGTGATGCGAAGTGCTGTGGGATCTATTTTATTGCCTGTTCCCATGGAAGATATGATAGGCACGTTTGCCGCTTTCGCCGCCAAAATCAAAGCGATTTTTGCACTGACGGTGTCAACGGCATCAATGACAAAATCAAAGGATGAAAAATCAAATTCACCGATATTATCTTGCGTGACGAAGGTTTTGTGACAAAAGACGGATAGGGCAGGGTTGATGGATAAAAGGCGTTCTTTGAAGACGTCGGTCTTATATTTGCCAAGCGTATCCGTCAAGGCTAAAATTTGCCTATTCAAATTGGACACGGAAACGGTATCGTTATCAACCAAGGTAAGCGCACCGACCCCACATCTTGCCAAGGCCTCGGCGGCATGACCGCCAACGCCGCCAATGCCAAAAACGGCGACGTGGGCGCGCTCCAACCGCTCCATGGCATCTTTTCCCAAAAGGAGTTCCGTGCGCGAAAAAATATCGGCGCGAGAGAGAGAAGAATTTGTTAAATTCGGCGAGAAATCATTCATGCGCGACGTCACTTCCTTTCTTTTTTATCAACATATCAACAAATGCGGCCGCCGCCGACAACGATATCGCCGTCGTAAAAGACGACGGATTGCCCCTTTGCAATGGCGCGTTGCGGCGCATCAAAGACGACGCGCACAGAGGCACCGTCAATTTTGGTCACAGTGGCAGGTTGTTCGTTTTGGCGATAACGAACCTTTGCAAAAACGCGAAGGTCCCCCGAAACGTCGGGGACGGCAATCAAATTGACATCCCTTGCAATCAAGGTATCGCTAAACAAATCCGCCTCGGGTGTCAAAAGCACCGAGTTGTCCTGCACGCATTTTTCGGCAACGTACAACGGCGCAGGAAGAGAAAGCCCCAAGCCCTTTCGTTGGCCGACGGTGTATCGAATAAGGCCGCGATGTTGTCCGAGGACTCGCCCTTCCTTATCGACAAAGTTGCCGACGGGGAAGTGTTGCTTCGTTTCTCTTTCAATAAATGCCGCGTAATCGCCGTCGGGGACAAAGCAGATATCTTGACTGTCGCGCCTTTTTGCATTGGCAAACCCCATTTTTTCGGCAATGGCGCGCACCTCGGCTTTGGTCATCTCCCCTAGGGGAAAGACGGTGTGTGCAAGTTGCTCTTGCGACAGGGTGTAGAGGACGTAACTCTGGTCTTTCGCATTATCCTTGGCGCGCAAAAGAAGATGCCTGTTTCTTTCTTCGTCAAACACGCATCTGGCATAATGTCCCGTTGCAATCACGTCGGCATCAAGTTCTTTTGCCAGTTGCAAAAGCATGCCGAACTTTACTACCCGATTGCAGACGACACAGGGGTTGGGCGTGCCGCCCTCACAATAAGTACGGATAAAATCGTCAACGACGGTTTTTTGAAACGCCTCTGAAAAATCGACGACCTTGTGGGGGATGCCGATCTTTTCGGCGGTATCGGCGGCAAGTAAGATGTCCTCCGAGGAGCAACAAGCGTTATCTTCGCCGTTTGTGCCTTGCAGGTACATGGTCACACCAATACAATCGTAGCCGCGCTCCTTCATCAGCCATGCCGTGACCGCGCTGTCAACGCCGCCACTCATGGCAATCAATGCTCTTCTTTTCATCCCAGTCGAATCATCTCGTCGATGCAATGGCGTGCATCTCGTAAGGTTTTATCATCCAAAACAATGTCCTCGCCGCCCTGGTCGCAAAGGCAACGGTAGACGTCGCTTAACGTGGTCACCTTCATATCAACACAAATCAAATTCTTTAACAAAA
>JAZSOK010000027.1:0-2815 GCA_045536865.1 Eubacteriales bacterium | reverse complement strand
TCCGCACCGTTTTTCATAACCTGCTCAAGGTGCGCCTTGTCTGCCATAAGACGGGCAAATTCATCTCTTACGGGAGCAAGTCCGTCGGCACACGCCTCGCCTACCGCCATCTTGAAGTCGCCGTATCCGCGGCCGTCAAATTCGCGCTCGATCTCCTCGTCACTCTTGCCTGTAAAGCAACTGTATATCGTCATCAAATTGTTGATGCCGTCCTTGCCCTCACGGCGGCAAACCACCGTTTCGGAATCCGTCACCGCGCGCTTGAATTTACGCACGATGGCGTCACGGGAGTCAAGGATGCGTACCACCGCATTCTCGTTTGGATCGGATTTTGACATTTTGAGACTCGGCTCTGCCAAGGACATGATCTTCATACCCGTTTTGGCAATGTAGCCCTCGGGTACGGTAAAGACGTCGCCGTAGACGTTATTAAAACGCGTGGCAATATCCCGTGCAAGTTCCAAATGTTGGCGTTGGTCTGCACCGACGGGTACCAGATCCGTCTGATACAGAAGAATGTCCGCCGCCATCAACGTGGGATAGGTGAAAAGCCCTGCGTTAATATTCTCCGCATGCTTGGCGCTCTTGTCCTTAAATTGCGTCATACGGGACAGTTCGCCAAACATGGTGTAGCAGTCGAGTATCCAACCGAGTTCCGCATGCGCGGGCACCTGTGACTGCACGAAAAGGGTGTTCTTTTCGGGGTCAAGACCGCAGGCAACGTAAAGCGCCAACGTCTCATAGGTACGGCGGCGAAGTTCGGCAGGCACCTGTCGAAGCGTGATGGCGTGCAAGTCCACCACGCAGTAAAAGCAACGGTAGGTATCTGTAAATGCCGAAAAATTGCGGATGGCGCCCAAATAGTTGCCAATGGTCAAATTCCCCGACGGTTGTACCCCCGAAAAAATAATTTTTTGCTCGTTTAGCATTCCTTCTTTTTCCTTCCTCTGCGCGGCCGTTCTTGTATCGGCGCATGGCGAATGGGTGTCAATGCCTCTGCCAAAATCTGCACGCCACGCACGATCTGCTCCTCACTCGGTGTCGCGTAGGTGATGCGGAAGGTGCGTTGGCAGGTGTCGTTGCCGGGTGAAAAGACCTGCCCGGGTACGACCGTGACCTTGCGCGCCTGCGCCGTGCGTAAAAAGATGTCGGGTTGAACGTCTGAACTCAATTCGCAAAAGACGAACAAGCCGCCCTCGGGCACGGTAAATTTGACCTTATCCTTCGGCATATAGCGTTCAAGCGCGTCTAACATGACGGCGGATTTACGGCGATAGAGCGCACGGATGTTCTCCAAATGCCCGTCAAAATCGTATTCCGTCAGGAAACGGTGGCAAACGATTTGGAAAAGCAAGTTGGTATGCACGTCCTCACACTGCTTGGCAACGACCATCTTCGCGGCAACCGCCTCGGGCGCGAGCACATACCCCACGCGCATGCCTGCCGAAAGCAGTTTTGAAAACGACGAACAGTAGACGACGCAACTGTCCTTTTCGGTATCAAGAGACTTGATGGAAGGGATGGGTTGACCGCTAAAACGGATTTCTCCGTACGGGTCGTCCTCCAAAATCATCACCCCGTGGCGCAAAGCGATTTCGTGAATGGCACGGCGCTTTTCAAGGGAGGTGCAAAGGCCGCGCGGATTTTGGAAGTTCGGGATGAGATAAATCATTCTCGTGCGCGAGTATTTGCGAAGCGCTTTTTCAAGGGCATCCAAATTCATGCCGTCCTTATCCATCTGCACGCCGACCGTGCGCGCGCCTGCCGCACGAAAGGCATTCAACGCGCCGATGAAGGTGGGGTCCTCACAAAGAACCACGTCCCCGGGTGAGCAAAGCACACGGCAGGTAAGCTCCAAGCCCTGTTGACCGCCCGAGGTGATGAGGAGCGTTTGGTCCTTCGTGCACATAGCACCGCGCGTAGAAAGACGTTCAAGAAGCGTCTCGCGCAAAGGAGCGTACCCCTCCGACGTGCCGTACTGCAAGGCGGCGGCAGGGTTGTTGATAAGCACGTCCTGCACGATTTCCGCCATGGCGCGGTTCGGGAAGGATTCGGGGGCAGGATTGCCCGCCGCAAACGCAATCGTGTCGGGGCCGCCCGTGTTTTTCAAAATCTCACGGATGGCAGACGGTGCAAGGGAGGCAAAAAATTTGGAAAACGTATATTGCATGGTATTCTCCGTTCTGTCACGATGTGACTTGATTCACCATAGGTGAACTGTAATAAGAATTGTAATAAACAGAGCAAAGCGCACGTGCCGCACGAAAAACGCGCCGCATCGCACCCGTCTGAAAAGGCGCTAAAACAGTACACAAAAAATTATAACACTCCTTTGCTTTCTTGTCAAGGTAAATTTCGCCAAAATCTTCCCTTCGACCGCCGACGCACCCCTCCTTTTATTCCGCCGACGGGTGCATTTGGAGAATAATCCACAAAAAAACATAAAAAATCGCTCAAAAAGACTTTACATTCGTCGAAAGACATGCTATAATAATGGATGGTTTATACCACGAAAAATACGGCAAACAAAAAATCAAATAAATGGAGGAACCCCACATGTTAGAAAGAAAAAAGCTTTCTATGGATGGTAACACCGCTGCGGCGCACGTATCCTATGCGTTCACGGAAGTGGCGGCTATCTATCCTATCACCCCGTCCAGCCCCATGGCAGAAGTGACCGATACCTGGTCTTCCGCCGAGGGACGCAAGAACATTTTCAACGATACCGTGAAAATGATGGAGATGCAGTCCGAGGCAGGTGCCGCAGGTACCGTGCACGGTAGCTTGGCTTCCGGTGCCCTGACCACCACCTACA
>JAZSOK010000175.1:0-1677 GCA_045536865.1 Eubacteriales bacterium | reverse complement strand
CGTAACCGTTACTGGGGTACGCCCTTAAACATTTGGGAATGTCCGTGCGGCCACCGTCATGCCATCGGCTCGATTGCCGAACTGAAAAGCATGTCCAAAAACTGCCCCGAGGACATTGAACTTCACCGTCCCTACATTGATGCCGTCACCCTCGTTTGCCCCGAATGCGGCGGCGAAATGAAGCGCGTCAGTGAGGTCATTGACTGTTGGTTCGACTCGGGTGCCATGCCCTTTGCACAGTGGCATTATCCCTTTGAAAACGAGGATATCTTCAAGGCGCACTTCCCCGCCGATTTTATTAGCGAGGCGGTTGACCAAACGCGCGGATGGTTCTATTCGCTCCTTGCCATCTCCACCCTCATTTTCGACGAGCCGCCCTATAAAAACGTCATCGTCCTCGGCCACGTCCAGGACGAAAACGGACAGAAAATGTCCAAGTCCAAGGGCAATGCCGTCGATCCCTTTGACGCCCTTGAAGAGTACGGTGCCGATGCCATTCGTTGGTACTTCTACTCCAACAGTGCGCCTTGGCTCCCGAACCGCTTCCACCGCGATGCCGTTGTGGAGGGACAACGCAAGTTCATGGGTACGCTTTGGAACACCTATGCCTTCTTTGTTCTCTATGCGAACATTGACGGCTTTGATGCGAAAAATTATACGCTCGACCTTGACAAACTCACCGTCATGGACCGTTGGATGCTCTCACGCCTGAACACCATGGTCAAGGCAGCAGACGAGCATCTTACCACTTACCACATCCCCAAAACCTCCCGCGTCTTCTCCGACTTTACCGATGAACTCAGCAACTGGTACGTCCGTCGAAGCCGCGAGCGCTTCTGGGGCAGTGAGATGACCGATGATAAGATCAGTGCGTACATGACGCTTTACACCTGCCTTGTCACCTTGGCAAAGGCGGCGGCACCGATGATTCCCTTTATGGCAGAGGAAATTTACCGCAATCTGGTCTGCAACTCCGACAAGAGTGCGCCCGAAAGCGTTCACCTTTGCGATTACCCCGTATGCGATGAAACCCTGATCGATCCCGCACTCGAATCCCATATGGATGAGGTTTTGAAAATAGTTGTCATCGGCCGCGCCTGCCGCAACGCCGCCAACATCAAAAACCGTCAACCCCTTGCTTCCATGTTTATTAAGAGCGAAGACGAGCCCCTTCCCGCTTATTTCTCCGACATCATTGCCGATGAACTAAACGTGCGTCAAGCCGTCTTTACCGCGGACGTCAGTCGCTTTACCTCTTATTCCTTTAAGCCACAACTCCGCACCGTCGGCCCTCGCTACGGTAAGCAACTCGGTCAGATTAAGGAGGCGCTTGCCGCCCTTGACGGCAACAGAGCCATGGACGAGTTGAATGCAAACGAGAAACTGGTGCTCAACTTGGCAGACGGCGAGGTTGTTCTCACACGCGAGGACCTATTGATTGAAACCGCCCAAATGCCGGGCTACGTTTCTCAAACGGACCAAGGCTTTACCGTCGCCCTCGACACCAACTTAACACCCGAGTTAATTGAAGAAGGCTACGTGCGCGAGATCGTTTCCAAGGTGCAAACGATGCGAAAGGAAAACGGCTTCGAGGTCACCGACCACATTTGCCTGTCTATTGACAACAGAAATGCTATCACCGCCATTTTGCAGAAAAACGAAGCGCGCATCGCCAAG
>JAZSOK010000130.1:0-7223 GCA_045536865.1 Eubacteriales bacterium | reverse complement strand
CGTCCTCTGTTTTACACAGAGGACGATTTTTTGTACCTTCAATCGCCCTCTGATGACTCATGAAACCCAAAATCAGAAAGGATGGATCAGAATGGTACTCAAAATCGTAATGCTCGTGGTGTTCTTCGCAATCATGGTGGGTGTCGGACTATACTGCCGTCGCCACGCAACAGACGTGAATGGCTTTGTTCTGGGCGGACGTTCCGTCGGCCCGTGGCTGACCGCATTCGCCTACGGCACGTCCTACTTCTCTGCCGTCATCTTCATCGGCTATGCAGGACAATTCGGTTGGAAATTCGGCATTGCCTCAACGTGGATCGGCATCGGCAACGCCATCCTCGGCTCTCTGCTCCCTTGGATTATCCTCGGCAGACGCACGCGCCTTCTTTCCCAAAGTCTGCACAGTGCCACCATGCCCGAATTTTTCGGCAATCGCTTTATGTCCCCGAAATTGAAGATTGCCGCTTCCATTATCGTCTTTGTTTTCCTCATTCCCTACACCGCCTCTCTCTACAACGGACTTTCACGCCTTTTCGCTATGGCGTTTGATATTGACTACACCCTCTGCATTATCATCATGGCGGCATTGACGGGCATTTACGTCATCGCGGGCGGCTACATGGCAACCGCCATCAACGACTTTATCCAAGGCATCGTCATGCTTGTCGGCATTATCCTCGTTGTCGCGGCGGTGCTTTCCGAAAACGGCGGCTTTTCCGCCTCGCTCGCAGAATTGGCAACGAAGGCGGAGGGCACGACACCCGTCGGCTCCTTCACCTCTTTCTTCGGCCCTGCCCCCATCACACTCCTCGGCGTGATTTTGCTCACCTCGCTCGGTACGTGGGGCCTGCCGCAGATGGTGCAAAAATTCTACGCCATCAAAAATGAAAGGGCAATCGTCAAAGGCACCATCATCTCGACCGTCTTTGCCCTCATCGTTGCGGGTGGTTGTTACTTCCTCGGCGGCTTCGGCCGTCTGTTCCTCACCCCCGAGGAGGTTGCCGATATGGGCTTTGATGCCATCATCCCCACCATGCTATCAAGCATGCCCGATGCCTTGATTGCACTCGTCCTCGTCTTGGTGTTGAGCGCCTCGATGTCCACCCTCTCCTCTCTCGTTCTCACCTCGTCATCCACCTTGACACTCGATATGATTCGCGGCCATATCGCCAAAAAAATGTCCGAAAAGGCGCAACTTCTCGTCATGCGCCTGTTCATCGTCGTCTTTGTTGCCCTCTCCGTTATCATTGCCGTTGTGCAATATAAGCAGGGCTTGGCATTCATCGCCCAACTGATGGGAATTTCATGGGGTGCTTTGGCAGGTTCATTCCTCGCTCCCTTCATCTACGGTTTATACTGGAAAAGAACCACACGCGCCGCCTGTTGGACGTCCTTTATCTGCGGCTCGGGCATCATGATTCTCAACATCCTCGCACCGCAAATCTTCCCCGAACTTATCCGTTCACCCATCAATTGCGGCGTGTTCGTCATGCTCCTTGGACTCGTCCTCGTGCCCATCGTTAGCCTCCTGACACCTGCACCCGACAAGGAAAAGGTAGACGAAATGTTCTCCTGCTATGACGAAAAGGTGACCGTCTCCGCCAAAAATTCTCTGACGAACTAATATTACATTTTCACTCAAAAAGGGCTATATCACAACTGATATAGCCCTTTTTTCATGCACGGAAAAGCGCATTTTTGTTGCCAACGGTTTGCACGCACAGGGTGTCCGCGCCACTTTCATTGCCAAGTGCAATGACCACACGGTCGCCCGTTTTCACCAAATCTGCCTTTCGCGCACAGGCAATGGCGTGATAAAAAAGCGTTTCCGCATCCGTTTGATATTCGGCAGACACAGGATGCACGCCCCAAGAAAGCGACAACTGGTGAAACGTTTTCTTTTCATAGGTTGCCGCTATAATCATTTCCTTTGGGCGAAATTTAGAGGCGCACCGCGCCGTGTAGCCCGAGGCGGTCACAGCAATGATGGCGGCGGCATGCAGATCGGCGGCGGTGGTACAGGCGGCATCACAAATGGCATCGGTGGTATCGCCGACGTCATTTTTTTTGACCATGGCACGATAACCGTACGCATCAAAGGCATCTTTCTCCGCTTCTTCAAGGATGCGCGCCATCGTGCGAATGACGCGCGCGGGGTGTTTTCCTACCGCCGTTTCCCCCGACAACATGACGGCGGACGTGCCGTCAAATACGGCGTTTGCAACGTCGGTAATTTCGGCGCGCGTGGGCGTGGTGCTTTCTATCATGGACTCTAACATCTGTGTCGCCGTGATCACCATTTTGCCAACGCTATAACATTTCCGTATAAATCGCTTCTGTAATCCAGGCAAGCGCTCATAGGGCACTTCCACGCCCATGTCGCCTCGCGCCACCATAATCCCGTCCGAGACTGCCAAAATTTCATCAAAGTTTTTGATACCGCTGGTGTTTTCTATCTTCGCAATGATTTTAATATCTTTGCCGCCATGCTCGTCAAGAAAGCGGCGCACGTCCAAAACGTCCTCGGCATATCGAACAAAGGATGCCGCTATAAAATCAACGTCGTTTTCAACGGCAAAAAGCAGGTCCTCTTTGTCCCTTTCTCCGAGATAAACCATGTTTAACGGCACGTGAGGAACGTTGATACCCTTGTGGTTACTGATTTTTCCGCCCTCCATGACACGGCAAATAACGTCCGTTTCCGTTACTTCCTCAACCGAAAGCCGCACGCGCCCGTCATCAATTAAAATATCGTTGCCGATGCTCACTTGATGCGGCAATTCAAAAAAACTGATGCTTGCCCTTTCCCCGTTGCCCAAAATCTGCTCGTTTGTCAGAGTAAAGCGCTCGCCAACCTGTAAAAAGACCTCTTTCTCTTCAAAATCACCCAGGCGTATTTCAGGTCCTTTGGTATCCAAAAGGACGGCGGCCGACACTCCCAACTTGTCCCTTGCATGTAAAAAAGCGGTTAACGCCTCCTTATGATAGGCGTGATCGCCATGAGAGAAATTCATGCGCGCCACATTCATTCCTGCGCGAAGCATGGCCGTCATGGTTTCCTCGTCACGGCATGACGGTCCCAAGGTGCATACGATTTTCGTTCTTCGCATATATACTTTTCCTTTCCTTGCCCATATCAACTCTTTTCAAATATGCCTCTGCCCTATAAAACAGTTTTTACCGCAAGTAAAAAAATATACCAAGGCAACCGACGGGTGCATGATAAAAGCACTTGACTTTTCTTATAAAAAAGGGTATACTAAAAGTAATCAAAACTAATCTTCTTTTTTGAAAGGAGTCTCCTGTGTTTTTTGATATTTATTATCTTTTGCTCGTTTTGCCTGCCGTCATTTTGGCAATGTGGGCATCCTTTCGTGTCAATAGCACGTACAAGCGCTTTGCCGACAAATATGCGCGCAGTGGCTTGACGGGTGCGGAGGCGGCACGGCGCATTTTGGACGAAAACGGCTTGCATGCCGTCCGTGTCGAACGCGTGCAGGGGCATTTGACAGACCATTACCACCCTAAGTACAAAACGCTCTATCTTTCCGATTCCGTTTATAGCAGTGCATCCTGTGCCGCTATCGGTGTGGCGGCGCACGAGGCGGGGCACGCCATTCAGGATGCAAAAGATTACGCACCCTTGCGCGCAAGAAACGCCATGGTGCCTGCCGCAAATATCGGCTCTCGCCTATCAATCCCCCTCATCCTTATCGGCATCCTTCTCTTCTATATGTTGCCGGAAAATCCCGAATATTTGTTCATCGCCTATGTCGGTGTTGCTCTCTTTTCTCTAACTGCGATTTTTCAGTTGATCACCCTGCCGACGGAATTTGATGCCAGTCACCGTGCGCTCTCCGCACTGAACAGTACGGGAACACTGACGAAGGAAGAACTGGGATATGCCAAAAAGGTTCTCTCTGCCGCGGCGCTCACCTACGTGGCGGCATTGGCAGTCTCGCTTGCCCAACTTCTGCGTCTGCTTTTGCTCGTTCGCCGTCATGACGATTAACCGTCTGATTATCTGATAAACACACGTTTTTTCATTACCGATAAAAAGAAATTGGGCTACCTGCAATCATGCAGGTAGCCCAATTTCTTTTTATTGATTAGTTGGCAATGTAAGGAAGCAATGCCATTTGACGGGCACGCTTAACTGCCACAGTCAACTCGCGTTGATGCAACGCGCACGTTCCGGACACACGGCGAGGAAGAATCTTCGCACGCTCGGAAATGAACTTCCGAAGCTTCATGGTATCCTTGAAATCAATATATGCGACCTTGTCCGCACAGAAGATGCAAACCTTCTTTTTTCTGCGGTTAGCACCCGGACGGAAAGGACGTTGTGTATCACTTCTATCCATGATTCTGAATTCACCTTTCCGACTCACAAAATATCAAGCAATGATGTGTCGTGAGTCTAACACAACATTGAAAGAAAAAATCATTTTTTAGAAGGGCAAGCCGGCATCGTCAGACACGTCTGCAAAATCGCCCGCGCCTGCCGCGTCTTTTCCTTGATTGGAATAAGCGGGGGATGCATATGCATCGGGGACGTATTGTTGACCGTCCGCACCGCCCTGCGCTCCTGCACCGTCAGGCTTGCTATCAACAAAATCAACCTCGTCTGCAACGATTTCCGTTACGTAACGCTTGTTGCCCTGTTGATCGTTCCAAGAACGGTTTTGAAGTTGACCGCATACAAGAATCGGACGTCCCTTGCGGAAACTGCGGCAAACAAATTCTGCCGTGTTGCGCCACGCCACGATATTGAAAAAGTCAGCGGTGGGTTGACCTTGATCGGCCTTTGAAAAACGACGATTTACCGCGATAGAAAAACTACATACGGAAAGCCCCGTACCTGTCTGCTTCAATTCGGGATCTGCCGTCAATCTACCAACCAAAATTACCTTGTTGAAATTCGGCATAACTTAGCCTCCTTAACAAAAGTTCCCGTCAATCGGGGATGGTTCTCTCTTATTCCTCAGCAGCCACATCGGGTGTTGCTGCGGGAACAACTTCTGCCGTCTTTGTTGCTGCGGCCTTGATCTTTTTCTCATCAAGACGAACAACGATGGCACGCATAATTCCGTCAGTAATACGGAAAATACGTTCAAGTTCCGCGGGGAAATTGCAAGCGGCCTTGAAATTGACAAGCACATAATAACCTTCGTTCAGGTCATCAATGGGATATGCCAATCTACGCTTGCCCCACTCATTGACAGACTCAACGGTTCCGTTTTCTGCAATCAGTGTGGTGAACTTCTCAATCATTGCCTTTGTTGCTTCCTCTGTCAATTGAGGATTGACAACGAAGAGAGTTTCGTAAGTTCCCGTTCTTTCCATGTGTTTACACCTCCTTATGGTCATTAAGGCCACTTTCGTGGCAAGGAGACAGACCGCGCATGCAGTCTGCACCGATTTCCTATTATACCACGCGCTTTTAAGATTGTCAAGCGCTTTTGACAACATTTTTCAAAAGAAGTAATTAT
Organism: Eubacteriales bacterium; assembly: GCA_045536865.1. Classification (GTDB taxonomy): domain Bacteria; phylum Bacillota; class Clostridia; order Oscillospirales; family CAG-272; genus UBA1740. The sequence goes on along the minus strand of JAZSOK010000130.1, from coordinate 1,731 downwards.
AGACAGAGTTTAACCGTTGATTTGATACTTTGTACCGTTCGGCGTATCCTGCAACACAACACCCTTTTCAAGGAGTGCCGCACGGATTCTGTCTGCCTCGGCGTAATTCTTTGCGCGCTTCGCCTCTGCGCGTGCTTCAATAGCGGCTTCAATTTCTTTGATGAGGTCGGCGTTGTCGTCCTTTTTCCGTTCAAAACCGAACAGTGAGCAAAGTTCGTCGAAAATGGCCTTGCCGTGCAACACAGCCGCGCGCGATGCGCCGTCCGTGCCGTTAATGGCAGTATTCAACTCTCGAACAAGCGTGTAAAGAGCGGCGATACCCTCGCCCGTGTTAAAGTCGTCGTCCATTGCACAAATCATGCTTTGGCGGCATTCGTCGAAACGAGCGATAAGTGCCTCCTCACCTGCGCGAAGCGGCTCGTCTTTTGCGTTTGACAGGTAAAAATCAACGGCATCCGCACAGTTGAAAATGCGCTCCAACGCATTTTTGGACTGAATGATAATATCCTCTGAAAAGTTAATGGGGCTACGGTAATGTGAACTGAGAATAAAATGACGGATGGGCAAATAGCCATACTTATCCGCAATTTCGCGTACCGTGAAGAAGTTGCCAAGCGATTTGGACATCTTGCGGTTATCCACGTTGATGTAGCCGTTATGCAACCAGTAACGGGCAAAGGGCTTTCCCGTGCAGCATTCCGACTGGGCAATCTCATTCTCGTGATGAGGGAAAATCAAATCCTGTCCACCGCAATGAATGTCAATGGACTCACCGAGATAACGGCGCACCATCGCCGAGCATTCGATATGCCAACCGGGACGGCCTTCTCCCCACGGCGACGTCCACGACGGCTCACCGGGCTTTGCTGCCTTCCAAAGGGCAAAGTCGAGGGGATTTTCTTTTTTATCCGACACGTCGATACGCGCGCCCGACTCCAAATCCTCGATGGGCATGCCCGAAAGTTTTCCGTACGCCTTGCAGGAACGGGTGCGGAAATACACGTCTCCGTCCTTTTCATAGGCGTGGCCTTTCTTAACCAACGTATCCACAATGTCAATGATGGTATCCATGTTCTCGGTTGCCAGCGGATGTATGCTCGCCGCCTTGACACCAAGTCCCTGCGCATCGGTAAAATATTCCTTTATATAACGGGCGGCAATCTCACTGTATGTAACGCCCTCCTCGGTTGCACGACGAATGACCTTGTCGTCAATGTCGGTGAAATTCTGTACGAAAGTCACTTCGTAACCGCGGTATTCCAAATAACGGCGAAGCATGTCGAAAAGCACGAAGCAACGCGCGTTTCCCACGTGGAAAAAATTATAAACGGTCGGGCCGCAAGCATACATCTTCACCTTGCCCGCTTCAAGCGGTACAAACTCCTCGTGTCTTGCGTGTAACGTATTGTAAAATTGCATAATTATGTGTTCCCTTTCAAAACTTCGCTAAACGGCTCATTGCGCGTCTTTCTTTGTGCGTTTGGCCGTCGCCTTCTTTGCCTGCTTCTTTTTTTCTGTCTTCGCCTCTTTATCCGCCAACTGCTCCTCTAACGAGCGAATACGCAGTTCCAACCGACAAAGCTCCTGCGATACGGGGTCGGGGATATGCACTTGGTCCAAATCGAGGCATACGCGGCGGTTGCCGCGCTTGACAACACGGGCGGGGATACCGACCGCCGTACAATCGGCGGGGACTTCCTCCAACACGACCGCATTGGCGGCAATTTTTGA
>JAZSOK010000101.1:0-5089 GCA_045536865.1 Eubacteriales bacterium | reverse complement strand
AGTAGCGGAACAGAGGTTGGCACATCCGGTGGGATGAGCAATTCTGCAACCGAAAGTCCAAGCGGCACGGAGACCGGCACGAACGGTCAAGAAAACGGTGCGGATGACGGTGACGGTATCGGCGCAATGGGCATCTGGATTGCGGTAATTGTGGCGATAGTCATCATTGTCCTCATCTTTATTGCCATTCCCAAAAACAAGGGAAAACCCGGTAGTACAGGTAAAAATCATTAATTTTTGGGTTGTTGCCGTATGGCGACAACCCTTTTATTTTCCAACGCAGAAACGACTGAAAATGTGACTCACCATCTCTTCGGTGACACCCTGCCCATCAAGTTCTGACAAAGCGGAAACGGCAAGCTCTAAATCTTCGAAAGCAACGTCGGTAGGAAGGCCCTCGGAAAATGCCGTGCGGGACGCAAGCACGAAATCAAGGGCGCGGGAAACGGCGGCGTGTTGGCGCGCATCAAAGAGGATGGCGTCCGCACCCGTCACAAAGGACGTGTCGGTGCAAAGCGCTTCAATCATTGCCGTCAAGGAGGATACATCATCCGAGCGCGCGGACAAGCGCACGCGGTTTTTCGTTAATTTTGTCAAAGGGGCAGTGGTTTTCGCTTCGTCTTCCCCTAAAAGCAAATCGCATTTATTTTCCACGGCAATCACGGTTTTTTCGCTTTTTTTCAAAAGAGAAATGAGTGCCTCATCCTCACTGTCAAAGTGTGTGGCATCAAAAACGGCAATGACAAGTTCCGCCTTTTCAAGTTGCTCTTTTGTGCGGTTGATGCCTATTTTTTCAATCTCGTCGCCATTCTCACGCAGTCCTGCCGTGTCCGTCAAGGCGAGTGTGACACGCCCTGCTTGCACGTCGGTGTGTAATAGGTCACGGGTGGTTCCCGCCACGTCGGTGACGATGGCAAGGTCCTCACCTGAAAGAGCGTTGTAAAGCGAACTTTTTCCCACGTTTGGGCGACCGACAATCACGGTCGGGATGCCCTCACTGATGGCGCGGCCCGTTTTGTAAGAGGCTTCAAGACGTTGTAAGCCAGAAATAATATCGTTTAAGCGGTTTTCTATTTCCTCGTGACTGAGTTCGGATAAATCCTCGTCGGGGAAATCTATGACCGCATAGGTCGCCGCCAAAAGTTCTGTCACCTGTGCGTGCAGTTCTTCGATTTTTGTACGCAATTGTTTACGTGAGGCGGTGGAGGCAAGTTCCATTTGCGCCGCGGTGGAGGCTTCGAGTAACGTTCCAACACCCTCTGCTTCGGTAAGAGAAAGTCTTCCGTTTAGAAAGGCGCGCCGTGTAAATTCGCCTGCCTCTGCCTGGCGCGCGCCGCCAAAAAGCAAGGCGGACAGGACTTCTTTTGTAATGAGAACGCCGCCGTGACAACAAATTTCCGCCACGTCCTCACCCGTATAAGAGTGGGGCGCAGGGAAGAGCGTCAGGATGCCGTCATCAATGGCTTTGCCGCGATAGAGAATATCTCCGTAAACGGCGGTGCGAGGGGGCAACTCGGCAACCGATTTGCCCGATTTCGGACGAAAACATGAAGCGACGATGGAGAAGGCATCACTGCCACTGCAACGGATAAGGGCAACCCCGCCCTTTCCGGGCGGGGTTGATACTGCGGCAATGGAATCAAGTTCCGACGGCCTCACGAGAGGGCACCGTCCTCTTCAACTTCATCGGTTGTCGCTTCATTTACGGTATTGATGGTTTCCTCTGCTTCGGGCGCATCGTTTGCCACCGTTTCGTCCTTTTCGGGCAACGTCTTCTCATTTGTCAGATAAATGACAACCTTGCGCGCGTTATCGCTACCGATGGAACTTGTGGAAACGCCCTCAATGGATTGCACCTCGGAGTGAATGATGCGGCGCTCGTAAGCGTTCATCGGTTCGAGCATGATATTGCGTCCTGTGCGGAGAGCCTTGGCGGCCTTTGCACGGGCAAGTCCGCGAAGAGTTTCCTCGCGCTTTGCACGGTAGCCCTCAATGTCGAGGGTGACGCGGCTATGGTCGCGTTCGCCATTGGCGTTTTTCTTTGCACATGCAAGGTTTGCAAGATATTGCAAAGCGTCTAACGTCTCGCCGTGATGGCCGATCAAAACGCCTGCATCCGCGCCGCTTAACACAATGCGGCGGGTTTCATCTTCGCAGCGGTACAGTTCAACACTGACGTCCAATCCCAAATTGCCGATGGTGCGGGAAATAAAATCCACGGATAAATCTTCGCCTGCGGCAATTTCAATTTTTTCCATCTTCAACTCTGCCTCGGGAATCACGGGCTTTTTCGCCGTGTTCGCCTTTGGGGCGGTCTTATCGGGGGTGAAATCGGCGGGTGCGCGGTCGTCGTTTCTGCCTGATGCATTGCGGCGACGGTTGCGGTTGCGATTGCGGCGTACGCGGTCGTTATTGCGTGCCTCACCGCCCGCTTTCTTACTGCGCGGCGCGTCCTCGTTTGCCTCATCATCGGCTTCGTCAGCAATGTAGGCCTTGATTTTTGCGGGCTTGACACCGATGATGCCAAAAATTCCGCGACTGCCTGTTTCTAAAATTTCATAACGTAACTCGGCTTCGGGCGTATCCTTCAAAAGCAATGCACGTGCGTTGGCAATTGCCTCGGGAATGTCCTTGCCTGTGACAATCATTTCCTGTCTCACAGTGATATTCCTTTCGTTTATTCGTGATTATTCGGCGGAAGCGTCATTCGTTTGTGCGTTGTCACTATCGGCTTGCGGGGCTTCCGTCTCGGTCGGGGCGACCTTTTCGTTTTTCTTTTTGTTCTTCTTTTTGGGTTGAGGCTTGTTGCTTTCGTCCTTTAACGTCGCCTTTTGAATGACGGTGGGGGCACTCGGCTCGTCTTCGTCATCGCCATAGCGTGAGGATGAACCCGAAGACAACTGCGCGGCCATATCCTCCTCGTCATCATCGTCAATATGATGGAGAGAACGAATTTTAACGGGCTTTCTTTTGGCTTCCTCGACCTTCATCTCTTTTTCCGCACGCTTCAAATCCTCTGCGGAAAATTTGGGGAGGGGCATGAGTTTTGCCAAAAGGAAAGACTGCACAATGCCGAACAAGGATTGATAAATCCAGTAAACACCGAGAAGTGCGGTGTAAATCCAAGAGAGATATCCCGACATCAAGGGCATGATCAAATCCATAATCATGTTGGACTTTTGAGCATCGCCTGAGGCCGTTGCCATGGCCATACCGCTTAAACGGCGAGTGATGCGTACAGTCAGGTAGGAAAGAACGGCGGCGATAATCGGAATGAGGATCAACAGACTGGGGAAGGTGTCGCTCGGCGAGGCGGATAAATCAAAACGGCCGCCAAAGAGCGAGAAATTCGGCAAATCGGATACGTTCACGAGGCCGCTTACCGCATCGGGATTTGCGCGAATGGCACTAATCAACTCAATTTGGTCGGGGGTGGTGACACTGAGGCGTTCTTGAATCGCTCTGATCGTTTCATCACTGTATCTCATAAGATAAGTGAGTGGTTCACGAATGACGGAGTAAAGACCGAAGAGAATGGGGAGTTGAATGAGAAGGGGCAAGCATCCGCCAAACATGGACACGCCTTCACGCTGTTGAAGCTCCATGATCTCCTGTTGCTTCTTTTGCAGGGTAGGGCGGTCGGTTCTGCCTGCGTACTTCTTTTCGATGGCGGCTATCTTCGGACGAAGTTTCGCCGCTTTGATTTGCGTTGACTGTTGCTTAATACCAAAGGGCAAAAGGACGACTTTGACAATCAAGGTAAAGAGCAACAATGCAAGCGCATAGTTATTAAAGCAAAGCCGCGCGCAAAAGCGCATGATATAACCAAAAGGTGTAGCAATAATACCCATGTTTTCAATCCAATCTACTTAAATTTGTGAGGACACGCACGCGTCAAGCGGACTTGTCCTTTCGTTTTTTACCTGCGCCGTAGGGACGAAAGCCCCGTTCGGGTACAGGATCGTAACCGCCGCGACCAAAGGGATTACACCTCAAAACGCGATAGACCGTGAGAATAAGCCCGATAAGCGCACCGCGCTTTTGAAAAGCCTCCAAGGCATACGCGGAGCAGGTGGGCGTGAAACGGCAAGAGGGTGGTTTTAAGGGGGAAATCAAGCGACGGTACAGGCGAATGATCATGATAAATACGTGTTTCATGATTCCACTATCAACTGCAAGCGCGAAAAGGCGCGGCGCAGTTCGGGTGTGAGCGCGGTGGATGTCATGGTCACGGCCGGCTCACGGGCGGCAATGACAACGAGAAAGCCGGGGCGGATGGTGTACTCGTTTTGAATATCACGGTATGCTTCACGAAGAATACGGCGCACACGCGTGCGTACAACGGCACCGCCGAGTTTTTTGGATACGGTCAAGCCGATCCTGTTGATTTTGTCTTTTTGGGGACGCGCGCGACGAATTTTCTCTGCGCGATAATCGGGCAACACATAAACGGCAATAGCCCTCCCGACATAGCGTTTCCCACGTGCATAGGCTTTAGAATATAGATGGTTTTCACAAATGGCGCGGAATTTCATCAAAATTACCTGCCCTTTACTATTTGCCTGAAATAAACAAAAACCCCGATAAAGCACGGACGTGAGTTATCGGAGGTTTTGCAATTAATAGGTGAGCCGTGCTCTGCCTTTGGCGCGTCTTCTCTTCAAAACTTTTCTGCCGTCTGCAGTAGCCATTCTTTTACGGAAGCCGTGCTCCTTTTTTCTTTGGCGCTTTTTAGGTTGATAGGTTCTAAGCATTACTGCACCTCCTTCGTCATATAAAACTTTCTATTACAAAAATAAATGTTAGGGCGTCTTACCTACGCAAGCCAAGACATCCTATATTATAACTGATTTTCCGCTTGTTGTCAAGTGTTTTTTTGAAAAAACACAAGCAAAGTTAAAAAAGCCAAAATTTAATTCAAGAAAAGTTTTGTCCAAAGAGAATCCATATACGTTTGGGTTTGTGTGTTCAGGCGATGGAAGTATTGCAGGATTTCGGGATTTTGCGTATAACTTTCAGGTTCGCCGTACAACACGTCGTATTCGGGGGTACCGACGGGATAATCGTAATTCTCATGTGTCAAAACTGC
>JAZSOK010000002.1:0-9850 GCA_045536865.1 Eubacteriales bacterium | reverse complement strand
ACTTGATTTTTTAGGAGGAGAGGGAAGGTATATTTCTTCGTATTTATACCGCAAAGGATCATGTTGAAATTCTTGAAAGGGCAACCGCCCGTGCGTATCATTGCACTCGGCTTTTTGGCGACCATTTTCGTTGGCTCGCTTCTTCTCATGTTGCCCATTTGCCTCAAAAGCGGCGTGAGTTTGTCTTACGTTGATTCGCTATATACCTCTACCAGTGCGGTGTGTGTGACGGGGCTTTCCGTCGTTGATGCGGGCTCGACCTTCTCACCTATCGGGCAGGCTGTGCTCATTTCTCTTATACAGGTCGGCGGTCTTGGCGTGGCGACCATTGGCGCGGGCATTATGCTTGCCGTTGGAAAAAAGATGAACTTAAAGGGTGTCAACGTCATAAAGACGGCGACGAACTCCGATTCGGGACGAGGCCTCAAAGGGTTTATCCGCGATATTTTTATCACCACCGTTTTGATTGAATTGGCGGGCGCGTTTTTCAGTTTCTTCGTTTTCGTGCAGGACATGCCCATAATGACCGCCATCGGCGTCAGTTTCTTTCACAGTATTTCGTCGTTTAATAACGCGGGCTTTGACATTTTCGGCGGTATTGAGGGCTTTTCACCCTTTGAAAGTTTACTGCCTTACAGGCACGACGTGCTTCTCAATTTGATAACGGCGAGTTTGATTATCTTGGGCGGTATCGGCTTTTTGGTCATCCGTGACGTGCGGAAAACGCGTTTTCGTTGGAAAAAGTTTTCCATGCACACGAAGGTCGTCCTGTCGGTATCGGCGACCTTGATCGTTTCGGGCGCGCTTCTTTTCAAGTTGACCGAGGACGTGAGTTGGTTGGAGGCGTTTTTTTGCAGTGTTTCTGCAAGAACGGCGGGTTTTGCAACCTTTTCCCTCAGCGGTTTTTCCGTGGCGGGTATCCTTGTCCTCGTGCTTTTGATGTTTATCGGTGCCTCCCCCGGATCGACGGGCGGCGGTATCAAAACGACCACCTTCTTCGCGGTTTTGCAGGGACTGAAATCGTCTGCCACCAACAAGGCAGAGAAGGCGTTCCATTACGCCATGCCGAAGGATTCGTATCGGCAGGCATCCGTCATTGCCATCCTTGCCTTCTCCATCATTTTGGCAAGTACATATTTCGTGGCGTTTTTCGATCCGCAATTTGCGATGCGAGACATTCTCATGGAAATGACGAGCGCTTTCAACACCGTGGGCCTGTCGACGGGCATTACCCCCGCTTTGTCTATTGGCAGTAAAATCGTGTCAATTATCGTGATGTATATGGGCAGACTGGGGCCGATGACGGTGGCATCTCTTTGGTACTTCTCGCGTGGGGAATACTTCACCTATCCCGAGGGCAACTTGACAATTGGATAATCATCATGCCGCGCTTGCGACAGAATGGAGTTTTATATGAAAAAGAATAATCAGATGACCTACGGTATTATCGGCCTCGGTCGGTTTGGTACGGCACTTGCCCAACGGCTTTCCGCCATGGGCGCCGAGATATTGGTGGTCGATAAGAACGAAAATAAGGTTTCCGAACTTCGTGAGTTGACGGAGAACGCCTTTATTGCAAACGTTCTTGACAAAAAGACATTAGAGGGCATGGGCTTTCAGAGTTGTGACGTCGTTGTCGTTTGCATTGCGGAGGCTATTGACGTTTCTATTTTGACGGTACTGAAATTGCAGGCTTTGGGCGTGAAACGCATCATTGCCAAGGCGAACAGTATCGAGCATGGAGAAATTCTTGAAAGAATGGGCGTGGAGATCGTCTACCCCGAAAAGGACATGGCAGTGCGTCTTGCAAACAGTTTGGAAATGGGGCAGGGCATGGACTTCATTGAGTTGAGTGACTCTGTCAAGGTGGCAAAATTCCACGTGCCGAAGGAAATGATAGGCAAGACCATCCTTGAAGCATCCATTCGTGAAAAATTCGGTTTGAACATCATTGCCATTGAAAACGACGGCAAGGTGGTCGGCAGTATTCGTCCCGATTACGTATTTTCCGAAAATGACATCCTATATCTGTGCGGCGGCAAGAAGGAAATTCTGTCCGTCTCCGAGTGGCTTGAACGTCACGGCGCATAAGAATGGGGTTGCCGTGAAAACGGCGGTATAACAAGAGGGTTATCAAAACGCCTTCACCAAGCGGTTGGCGTGCGGTAAAGAGAGGCAGGTTTTTCATGAGCGAACAAAAAACGGTGGGCATTCTCGGCGGTATGGGCCCTGCGGCGACCATTGACCTGTTTCAAAAAATCGTGTCGTTAACGGATGCACGCGGCGACGCGGAGCATATCCATATTTTGATTGATAACGAGCCGCGCGTGCCCGACAGAACGGCGGCACTTTTGCGCGGCGGGGAGTCTCCCTTGCCCACGCTTTGCCAAATGGCGAAGCGCTTGGAGGCGATGGGGGCAGATCTGCTCGCCGTTTCCTGCAACACCTCGCACTTTTTTTATCAGGACATTGCCGATGCCGTGTCCGTACCCGTCGTCAATATGATTGACGAGACGGCGAAGGCGGTTTTTTCGCTCGGCGTGTCCGACGTTATCGTTTTGGCAACGGACGGCACGGTGAACATGAAGTTGTACGACCGATATATGGAAAAATACGGCATTACCGTGCATGGCATGTCGACCGTGGGGCAATCCCTTGTCATGAAGATGATTTATGATTACGTCAAGGGGGCGGCAAGCGATTTCCCAAAGGAGCAGTTTGTCTCGGAGTTGATCGCCTGTGGTGCGGATAAGTACCCCATCGTGCTTGGCTGTACGGAACTGCCCATTGCGTTTGAGCGTCTTGGCATCAACGGTTTTCGTTTGATCGACCCTGCAACGGTGTTGGCAAGGAGTTTAATTTTGGCGGCAGGGTATTCTTTACGTAAAGAAGCGCGTGACGGCACTTGATACGGAGGTTGTGCATGACGAGTACGAGTGAAACAAAAGAACAACCGATGAAAGGGCACGCGATAGAGAGCCTCGTTCTTCTTCTTTTGGCGGCTATACTCATTGTTTTGAGCATTGCGCTCCTTGTCCGTGCGAGAAATCCATCGGGTGTTTATTATTTTGAATATACCATGGCCGCGGACGGTCAAAAGGAATACGGCAAAAAAACGGAACTTCATCTTATGCGTGACGGGACGGCTATTTACGTCGTGCGCGGTGATTCTGATACCGAGGAGAGAATTGTCGGTACGTGGGAGCATAGCGGCGGCACCGTGTACGTTAGTATCGGCGGCACGGAGGGCGTTTTTGAACGAGAGGGAGATGCGCTTTTTGAACGGGGCGATGACGGTCAAGTGACCTGCTATCGGGAAAAATAACGAAAAAAATATCTCGTGTCAATAAAAAGGAATGAGCGAAAAAGGTCACGCTCATTCCTTTTTTTATTTTATATTTGCCACTCTGCAAAGGGCGCGGCAAACGAAAATTTCATATTATATTTGCCACTCGACAAAAGGGGTGGCAAAGGGATTTTTTATAGTGTTTTTTATCCCGTGCAGGGGACGAATAGCGCACGCTTTTTGCAAAAATGAGGAAAAGGCAAGAGGAAAAAAGGGGGGCGGGGTGTCACCATCGTATTTTCTTTTCATATGATGATAACGGGGCGAGAATGCAACGCATTTTTGTCCTTAAAAGTATACTTGGAAGGAATACGGCATGAATTCTTTTGACAATTATATGACTCCGCGCGACCGTTTGGACGACGGTGATTGGGAGACGTGTATGAACGAAACGCCGTCGGACGGTCCGCAATATGACTGTCGGGGCGAACGAATCTATGCGTCGGACAATGATGACTGCGGCAAGGTGCGCGAGAGCGAGTGGGGATTGCAGGGATGTTCTCGCACCCATCCGCTTGCCATCGCCTTCGTTGCCTCACAGGCGTTTGAGGATTTGTTTGACACACCCGAGGCAGGGATGATGCACGGGACGATGTTCCAAAAATTGTATCTGCCATTTCTCGCAGGAGAGAAAAGGGGAGGATGCAAAAGATGATGGAACGCAGAAGTGAACGAAACAATACGAGACGCTGCATGACGGACGGCACAGGGCGCGCCCTTTCGGCAACGAACCGCCGTTGCGACTGTTGTGCAACGAGAGGCGACGCGCGCGGCAAAGATGCCCTCATGCATCGCATTCAAAGCATAGATTTTGCTTTGACGGAGACCGTCCTTTATTTGGACGTTTACCCGCACGACCGTGCGGCGATGAACTACTTTCGGCGTTACCGCCGTGAACTTGACCGCTTGGTCGAGGAATACGAACGGCTATACGGGCCTATCAAGGCGGGCGGCGATATGAGCGACGCGCGCGACGGTTGCCAATGGAAATGGTCAACCGAGGCGTGGCCGTGGCAAATGGAGGAATGATGTATGTGGGTATATGAGAAGAAACTGCAATTTCCCGTAAAAATAAAAAATCCTAATCCGCGCTACGCGCAGATCATCATGAGTCAACTCGGCGGACCTGACGGCGAACTCGCCGCCGCCACGCGTTATTTGTCGCAACGCTTTTCCATGCCCTACCGTGAGGTCGTCGGCATTTTGACAGACGTCGGTACGGAAGAGTTGGCGCACGTGGAAATGATCTCGTCTATTCTTTATCAGTTGACGCGCAAACTCACCCCCGAGGAAATCACCGCCGCGGGATTTGACCGCTATTTTGTGGATCACACGGCAGGGCTCTTTCCGTCGGCGGCGGTCGGCACACCCTTTACCACCGCCTATATCGGCGTCAAGGGCGACACCATTGCCGATCTGCACGAGGATTTGTCGGCAGAGCAGAAGGCGAGAGTCACCTATGACAATTTGCTCCGCTTGATCGACGATCCCGACGTGCGCGAGCCACTGAAATTCTTGCGCGAGCGTGAGGTCGTCCACTTCCAACGCTTCGGCGATGCTCTGCGGATTGCAGAGGACAACTTGAATGCAAAGAATTTCTACGCTTGCAATCCGAGTTTCGACCGTCCGTGCGGCAAAAAAGGCGACGGCGACGGAAAAGAAGGCTAACAAGCGCCAAAAAAGCGCGAGAGGGGCATCAACCCTGACACGCTAAAAGCGCGAGTGCTTCATGTAAGATTGTCACACGCACTGCAAAAAGCGCGAGAGGGCTATGAAGTCCGTTACGCGACCGAATAAAAGAAAAAGCCGAGGAGCAGAATTCCGTCTGCCCCTCGGCTTTTTTGGTTTATTTTTGCGACATTTCTTCTTCAAATTACTTTTTTCATTTTTTGAAATACGCTTTTATCTTGCAACCTCTTCCATGATGAATGCTTCCAAGATATCGTTTTCCTTAATATCGTTGAAGCGTTCAAGCGCCACGCCGCACTCGTAACCCGAGGCGACCTCGCGCACGTCATCCTTGAAGCGGCGCAAAGAAGAAATTTTGTCCTCGAAAATCACAATGCCGTCGCGGACGATGCGGATCTGCGCGTTGCGTTGGATCTTGCCGTCCTGCACGTAAGAGCCGGCAACAGTACCGACGTTTGGCACGTGGATGGTCTGGCGTACCTCTGCATGGCCGAGCACCACTTCCTTGAACTCGGGCGCAAGCATGCCCTTCATGGCGGCGGTGATTTCCTCGATACATTCGTAAATGATACGGTAGGTGCGGATGTCAACGCTCTGGCGTGCGGCGGAATCGATGGCGTTCTTGTCGGGACGGACGTTAAAGCCGACGATGATGGCGTTGGATGCGGAGGCAAGCATAACATCACTTTCGGTGATGCCGCCGACGGCGGTATGAATGACGTTGACGCGCACTTCCTCGTTCGTCAACTTCAAAAGGGAAGCCTTGACTGCCTCTGCCGAGCCGCCCACGTCTGCCTTGACGATGATATTCAAATTCTTGACACCCTCCGAAATCTGTTGGAAGAGGGCATCGAGGCTCACCCGTGCATTGGCGGAGAACTGCTCTTGGCGCGCCGTTTCGCGGCGTTGTTCTGCCAAGGAACGAGCCATCTTTTCATCCTCAACGGCATTAAACTCGTCACCTGCCACGGGCACCTCTGCCAAGCCGACGATTTCAACGGGCACGCAGGGGCCTGCGGTTTTGACGACTTGACCGCGGTCGTTCGTCATGGCACGGACGTGACCGACCGCCGTACCTGCAATGACGGTGTCGCCTGCATGAAGCGTACCGTTTTGCACGAGGACGGTGGCAACGGGGCCGCGCCCACGGTCAAGACGTGCTTCAATGACGATACCCTTTGCACGGCGCTTGGGGTTGGCACGCAAATTCTTCAACTCTGCCACCATCAAGACGTTTTCCAAAAGGTCGTCAATACCCTTGCCCGTCAGGGCAGAAACGGGAACGCAGATGACGTCGCCGCCCCATTCCTCGGGCACGAGGTCGTATTGCGTTAAGCCCTGCATGACGGCGTCGGGGTTTGCATGCGGTTTATCCATTTTATTGATGGCAACGACGATGTCGATATTTGCCGCCTTTGCGTGGTTGATTGCCTCAACCGTCTGCGGCATGATGCCGTCATCCGCCGCCACGACGAGAATGGCGATATCGGTGGCTTGTGCACCGCGGGCACGCATGGCGGTAAACGCCTCGTGACCGGGGGTGTCAAGGAAGGTCATATCCTTGCCGCGTACCTTGACGCGGTATGCGCCGATATGCTGGGTGATACCGCCCGCCTCGCCCTTCGTGACGTTCGTATGGCGGATGGCATCCAAAAGGGAGGTTTTACCGTGGTCAACGTGTCCCATAACGACGACGACGGGACTGCGTTCTTCGAGGTCCTCATCCTTATCTGCCTCTTCCTCGAAAAGACGCTCTTCGATGGTGACGACGACTTCCTTCGTGACCTTGGCACCGAATTCATCGGCAACGAGGTAGGCGGTATCGTAGTCAACGACCTCGTTGACACTTGCCATCACGCCAAGGCCGATCAGTTTTTTAATGACGTCGCCCGACGTCTTTTTCAGGCGGATAGCCAACTCACCGACGGTAATTTCATCGGGAACGGTGATTTCAAGAGGTTTCTTTCTTGCGCGCTCCATTTCGAGCATTTTCATCTTTTCACGCTCGGAAAAATGGCGGTCGTCACGGGATTTGTTACCCATGTGGCGATTGTTCTGCTTTTTGAGTTTTTGGCGTTCACCGCGCAGATCGGAAGCGCCCGGGGCAATGTGGTCCGCTCTGTCATCGTAACGGGACAGGTCGACGGTGGTGGTACGGGTATCGACCACGCGCGTGCGCGGCGCTTTCGGTACAAAGACCTCCTTCGGCATCTCGTTTGGCAAATTGACGGGGAGTTCGATGGTCTTTAACGTCTGCTTTGTGCGGCGGCGCTCCTTGTCCTTTTTCTTATTGCTCGGTTGCGGCGCGGTGGGTGCCGTCGGTTGCGTTGTGGTGGGTTGCTTTGCACCCTCGTTCGTCGCCGCTTTGGCAGGGGCGTTCTTCGGCGCTTCCTTCGCCGTCTGCTTTTCGCCTGTCGGTGCCGAAGGTGCGCTTTCTTTTTTCGTATCAACCGCGGCAGCCTTTTCTGCCACAGTCGGTTGTAGGACTGCGGGCGGCTCCTTTTTCGGCTCGCGCTTGACGCGCAGAAGGGCAGTGCCCGACAAATAGTCGTCCAAATTTTCAAGTTGGTTGCTCTTCGTCAAATGATTGAGGAAGAGATTCCATTCTGCGCCCTCAAGAGATGCGCCCGATTTTTTATCCAAGCCGAGGGCTTTCAGCGCATCGGTAACCTCCTTGGACTTCATATTGAAATCTTTGGCAATTTGAGAAATTTTTACTGCCATAATCAAATTCCACGTTCCGATTGCTCGGAACCTTCCTTTCCTGACGATTTTAGAATCTCGGATGCAAACCTTTCATCCAAGACGGCGACGGACACGACGGAGGCGTCCTTGCCGAGAAAACTTGCAAGTTCCTCGGGCGGTGTGTTGACGGTACATAGGGGGACGTTATAAAAGGTGCATTTGTTGCAAATCTGCTTTTTCGTTCCCGCCGAAGCATGCGCGGATAAAATCACCAAACGCGCGCGTCCGTGTCGGACGGCATCCAAGGTGAGGGCGGCACCGAACGCAAGTCTTCCTGCGCGGCGTGCAAAGCCGAGCATACGGAAGAAGCGCGTGTTTTGAAAATCATGATTGGGGGTCAAATTCTGCCTCCAATGCATCGTAAATTTCATCGGGGATCTGGCACGAAAGGGACGTGTTGATACGGTTTGCCTTGCGTGCGCGGCGGAAGCAGGTCAACTTGTGGCAAAGGTAAGCGCCTCTGCCTGCCGCCTTGCCCGTTTTGTCCAAAGAAACGGAGCCGTCGGGTGCGCGGACAATGCGGATAAGTTCCTTTTTCAAAAAATGCTCGCCACATCCGATACAGCGGCGCTCGGGGAGTTTGCGTGGTTTGTTAGGCACCGAAAAGTCCTCCTTGTGAACAGGCGGCGAATGCGCCGTGTACTGTCAAGTGTTTACTGTTTACTATATGTTGTATACCGTCTACTAACGACTGTACTGCACGGACACCGAAAAGGGACGGGGTGTGTGCATGTCGTAGGCGGGGTTACGCCTTGATATCGATTTTGCAACCCGTCAGTTTTGCCGCCAACTTGGCGTTTTGTCCCTCTTTGCCAATGGCAAGGGAGAGTTGTGCGGGATCGACGGTCACGCGGCAGGCGCGCTCGCTTTCCATCTCCACGCGAAGCACCTTGGCAGGGGCAAGAGCCGCCGCCACGAAGGTGGCAAGGTCCTCGCTATAAGGAATGATGTCAATTTTCTCATTCTTGAATTCGCCGAGGATGCTATCGATACGCATACTGCGGTTACCGATGCACGCGCCGACGGGATCAACGTTTTCATCACGGGAGAGAACGGCGATTTTGGTGCGGGAGCCTGCATCACGGGCAATGCCGCGGATGAGGACGGTGCCGTCCTGAATTTCGGGCACCTGCAATTCAAACAAGCGGCGAATGAGGCCCGGGTGGACACGGGAGAGGGTGACGAGCGGTCCGCGCGAATCGGCACTGTGTACCTCTGTGACGAAGACCTTGATGCGCTCGCCGATAGCGAACACTTCACCCGGGATCTGCTCCGTCTTTTGCAATGCGGCGTAGCCCGTACCCGTATTTAAGATCACACTGCCCGTGCTTTCGTCAATTTTGTCAACGGTGGCGGTGATGATCTCCTCGCGCTTGTTCTCGTATTCACGCGCCATGTTGCTGCGCTCTGCCTCGCGGATGCCTTGAATGATCACCTGCTTTGCGGCCTGCGCGCTCAAACGGCGGAATTCCTTCGGCTTCAATTCGGTTTCCACGGTACCGCCGAGTTTGTTTCTCTTACTGATGGCCTTGGCGGCGTCAAGGGAGATTTCCGTTTGCAGATCCGTCACCTCTTCAACGACGGTGCGCTGTTGGTAAATTTTCATATCCTTTTTGACGGGATCAAGAAGGATGCGGACGTTTGCCGCACCGCCCATTTCCTTTTTGAAGGCACTGACAAGGGCGGCCTCAACCTTTTGAAGCATGTATTCCTTGGAAATGCCTTTCTCCTTTTCTAAAAGGTCAAGAGCGTCGAAAAATTCTTTATTCATGGGAGTTTTCCTTTCCTTTTGCGCGGTTTTCGCGCTTTTGTCAACGTTTTTGTGCGCCCAAACGGTCGGGCGTGTTAATCTTCAAAAAAGACCGTGCGAAGACGGGAAACGGCTTGCCGTGCCAGTTTTTTCTCCGAGTCGTCCTGCAAAACAAGTGTGAGCGTTTTATCCTCGTAGGCGGTAAGCACGCCGAGGTACTGCTTTTTGCCGTCTGCTTCATCGGGGGCAAAGAGTTTTGCCTCAACGACCTCCCCGAGTGAGCGAAGGATGTGGTAAGTCGATCGTAGCCATGTCGTTCT
>JAZSOK010000059.1:0-6742 GCA_045536865.1 Eubacteriales bacterium | reverse complement strand
CTTGGCTCACAGAACGACATGGCTACGATCCGACTTCTGGAAAATTATCGAAGGCTTTAAGGGAGAGATGACAATCATTCTCACCACGCATTACATGGAAGAAGCGGAAAGATTGTTTGATAGGGTAGGGATCATGGCGCACGGGCGGTTGCAATGCGTGGGAACGCCGAATGAATTAAAGGAAAAAGCACAAACGGATAATTTTGAAGAGGCATTTATTAAATTGGCAACAGGCGGTGATTTGTCATGAGGGCGCTTAACTTTGCAAAAAGAAACTTCAAGGAGATCATAAGAGATCCTCTTAGCATCATCTTTGCTATTTTATTACCACTCTTTTTGTTGGTGATATTTCAACAGTTTGACATCCCAAACGAAGTGTATAGTATACAAAACTTTACACCCGGCATTATCATATTCAGTTTTTCGTTTATTACGCTTTTCACCGCTACGTTGGTGGCAAAGGATAGAAGCACGTCTTTAATTACGAGGTTATGTGCCAGCCCGATGAAAACAAAGGATTATATTTTAGGCTATATATTATCGGTGTTGCCTGTCGTCCTTTTGCAAAACGTATTGTTCTTTGCGGTGGCACTGCCGTTAGGGCTAACCTTTGATATAAATATATTGCTTGCCATCATTGTGGCAATGCCGATATCGGTATTGTTTATCATTTTGGGAATACTGATAGGATGTATTACCACAGAGAAATCGGCAAGCGGTGTTTCAAGCATTGTCGTGCAATTGGTGGCTTTTACAAGCGGAATGTATTTTTCAAGCGATATGATAGGAAAAGGATTTGATATCGTTTGCAAAGTGCTTCCTTTTTCACATTGCCTGACAGTGATCAAGGATGTCTTACAGGCATCCTACAAAGACGCGTTCACGTCAAGCGTCGCGGTCATCCTTTATATTGTCACCTTTGGTTTACTTACGAGTATGTTGTTCCGTAAAAAATTAAAGAGCGACCAGAAATAAAAAATATACGGAGGCGTGCTTGTAGGAGAGTTGTTTCGCACGCTGCAATTTAAGTTATAAAAAGGTCAAGGCGGAAGTTTTTTTCTCTGCCTTGACCTTTTTTTCATATTTTGGTAATTATGGAAAAATGTTATACTTGCTTTTTTATCTTCTGATTTGTATACTGATTATATGTTCAAAAGGCGATGCTTTTTTTCTTACGTGCGTGTCACCTTTTGAGGGGCGGTGAATGTAATAATAATATGGTAAGACTTGCAAAAACGCGTGTTTTTGCACGATTAGGTAATCATTAAAGGAGGTTTTTCGTGTGGAACTGATTCTCATAAATGAAAGCAAGTTGAAAATCATGTTGAGCAAAAAGGATATGGAGCATTATGAATTATGCAACGAAGAAATAGATTATGATTGCACGGAAACACGCAAGGCATTTTGGCAAATTTTGGACGATGCCAAGCATCAAACGGGATTTGATGCGGCAAGTGAAAAGGTTTTTATCCAACTCTATCCTTCACGGGAGGGCGGTTGCGAAATGTACGTCACCAAGGTCACGTCACCCGTCGGTGCGTTAGGCAAAAAGGAGTCAAGTATGCGTACGGCAGAGGTCCGCGTGGGGCGGCAGGGGTGTTATTCCTTTCATTCCATGCGTGCGCTTTTGCAGGTGTGCGCGGGTTTGCATGAAAGGGGGTATCGGGAGGACAGTAGCGCTTATTTGACAGACGACGGCAGATACGTGCTTTTCATCCGTGAATTTGAGAAGAAAAGATGGTCGTTTGCCTGCGAACCCGATACATATAGTTTTATCGAAGAGTTTGGCAACCGTGAACGGGCGCGTGAAAAGCAGATGTATCTAAAAGAACACGGCACCTGTCTTTGTGAGACAGATGCCGTACACATCCTGGCACAACTTTTTTAAGTTATCTATCCTTCTCGACGGCGGTAATCATATCCACGCGAAGGGCATGGCGACCGCCCTCAAATTCTGCACCGAGAAAGGCATCAAGAATATCCTTGGCAAGACCAACGCCAACAACGCGCGCGCCGATGCAAAGGACGTTTGCATCGTTATGCATGCGTGTCATACGTGCACTAAAAGTATCTCCGCAGACGGCGGCGCGGATGCCGTCATATTTGTTGGCAACCATGCTCATGCCGATGCCCGTGCCGCAAACGAGAATACCGAATGCCTTGTCGGGCATTTCCAAAACGCGCTTGCTCACCTTGGAGGCAAATTCGGGATAGTGGCAGGAGGCATCACTGTCCGTGCCGCAGTCCTCCACGGTATACCCCAATTCTTTAAGATAGGAAATCAGTTCGGTCTTCAAATGGTATCCTGCCGAATCGGCACCGATGATGATGGTTTTTTTTGCTTTTGTCATGGGATTGGCAATCCTTTCGTTTATAATTCCGAAGAGGCGGCTTGACGTTCAAGTCGCTCTCTTTCTGCTTGTGGGACACGTAAATATAGCGGGGAAATCGTCATATCGCTCGGAAACTGTGCGCCCTCTTTTTTGTAATCAAGAAAGGCACAACGCGCAACCGCGGCGGCATGTTGATTTTTGAGCAGGGCAGGGGGTGTGAAAAACGGAATACGTGCGGCGCTCAACGCGCATGCCGCGACGTCGGTGCCGTCGCCCGCGATGTAAAGCGGCATGCCTGCCAAAAGCTCGGGACGCGAGGTCAAGCGCGCACACAGTTCGTCAAAGGTGAGCACGTCATCCTCGGTTAAGCGGACAAGTTCGCCACTCTCTTCATCCGTCCGAAAAAGGGCGGTATAGACCTGCGCGCGGCGCGCATCCATGACGGCGCAATAGATGCCGTGCAAGGGGCGTAACCCCTCGGCAATGGCGCGCAGAGTGGAGACGGGAATGCAGGGCTTGTTCATGCCAAAGGCGAGCCCTTTCAATAAACTGACACCGATGCGGACACCCGTGAACGAGCCGGGACCGACGGTGCAGGCAAAGGCATCGATTTGATCGTAGGTGATGCCCGCCCGACAAAGACAGTTTTCCACCATGGGAAGCAGTTGTTCACTGTGCGTTTTGCCATTGTCGGTCATCATGGAGGCAAGTATACGACCGTCCTGTGCAAGCGCTGCCGAGGCGGATTTTGCCGAACTTTCTAAAGCGAGAAGATACATGAGACTTCCTTTCAAATTTAGGAAAACGTAATCAAACGATCGTTTTCGTTGTCAATCGAACGGGCGATTGTGACGGTTTTGACATGGGGGTAATCCTTTAACATGGGGAAACGTTCTGCCCATTCACAGAGCAAAAAGCCGTCTTCGGCAAGATAGTCGTCAAAGCCGATGGCGTATAACTCGTCCTCATCCTGCAAGCGATACAAATCGAAATGAAAGAGAGGAAGCGCGCCACCTCTATGCTCGTTGACCACGGTGTAAGTGGGACTGCGTACACCCGAAAGTCCCATGGCCGCGGCAAAGCCACGCGCAAAGGCGGTTTTGCCAACCCCCATTTCTCCGTAAAGTAAGACGAGGGCGTGACGGCAGTTTTTTGCAAGGAGTTCTTTTGCAAGCATAAATCCCACCTGCTCGGTATCGCTTGCCGAATGGGAAAGCATCGTGTTCATGAGCGGTTGTCCTCCCTTCCTTTTTCGCCAAGAAGAAAGGCAAGTGTCTTTTCGTATTCAATGGCGGCACGGCGCGCAAACGGCGAATTTGCACCGCCCTTTGTGCGGATGGCGCGGAGTAGTGTGTTTTTCGGTGTGTTTTCGGGGTCCGTCAACTCAATGGCGGTGACGGCATAGCCGTTTTTTTGCAAGCGGAGCAGACGGAGGGCATCGGTCAACGCCTCGCAAAGTTTGGTGCGTAATTGAGGATGCCGTGTGGTAAAGTCAAGCGCAGGGCAAGCAATTTGCTCGCTTAACGCGCGGTGGCAACAGGGGGTAGAGAGAATAACGTGCGCCCCGAGCGCCATGCCTGCGTCCAAGACGATGTCCGTTGCCGTATCGCAGGCGTGCAGGGAAACGAGCAAGTGGGGGACGACTCCCTTGGGGGTGTTTTTAACGTCGTCACAGCGAAAGGTCATGGAGGAAAAGCCGACCTTTTCGGCAATTTGCGCGCAATCCGCGATAACGTCCGCCTTTAAGTCAATGCAAAGCATAGACACCGTTCTTTTACATATGGCGGTCAAATAATGGTATAGAGCAAAACTCAAATAACTTTTTCCGCAACAAAGGTCGTAGACGATCAAGGTGCCGTCACTTGGCAGATTGGGATAAACGTCGCGGACAATTTCAAGAAAACGATTGATTTGACGGAATTTGGCTTGGCGTTTATCATGCACGCGACCGCCGAGCGAGGAAATACCGAGTTCGACAAGAAAAGGCTCGTCCCCCGAAAGGATACGGTCTTTTTTGCGCTCGGTGCTTTCCCTGATGGGGGTATAGTCGCTGTCTTGCAGTTTCTTTTGTAAAACGGCGACACCGTGCGCCGTGCAAGTGCCCTTTTTTGAGGTAAGGCAGGATGCTTCACCGACAGTCGTCAACAAATTGATCTGTCCGTATGAGGAAAACCACGAGGAAAGAGCGTCACGAAGTTCCGCTTCCTTGTAATGATTATGGGTGACACGCGCCCCCTCGTAAGATGCCTCCACCGTCAGAACGGGGGCGCCGCGCAAAAGTGTCGCACGTCCCGTCAAGCGACGGGGAAGCGTGCGGTCGTGCGGGTTGGAAGCGACGAGCCGCGATAAGGCGCCGCGTTTGTGCGACAGAAGAATGAGGTCGATAAACGCATCGATCTTTGAGCGAGAATCATTGGGCATCGTCTGCGTTTCCTTCGATTTTCTTTTTTGAATGGAACGAGAATTTGTTTTCCTCACCGTTTAGTAGGCGACGCAAATTGGCGCGGTGGCAAATGACGATCAAAAGGGCCGCCAACATAGAGATGACCGTTTGAATACCGTCTAACGTGTATCCAAATGAAAGCATGCACAGGCGGTTTAAGAGCAGGGGATAAATCAATGCGCCCAAAACGGAACCGAGCGATACGTAGCGCGTAAAGGCGACGATGACGATAAAAATGAGGAGCAAGGGCAAAAGAACAAGCGGGCTAAGTACGCCGACGAAGGTGGCAAGACAAAGCACGCCCTTGCCGCCGCGGAAGCCGTAGTAAATCGGCCAAATGTGACCAACCATACAGAAAAATCCTGCGATGTAACCGCCGTAGCCGACACTAAAAGCAAGGTCACCGTAATAAAGTCCCATGAACAATCCGCCAACCAACACGGAAAGGACGGTCTTTAAGATGTCACCGAGCAAGGTAAGCAACGCGGCTTTTTTGCCGTGACAACGCATGACGTTGGTGGTGCCTGCATTGCCGCTTCCTTCCTTGCGAATGTCGGTGCCGAAAAAGACACGGGAGACCACCATGGCACTGTTAATGCTACCGAGAAGATAGGGAATGATGATGGTGGCGGCGGTCAACAGTGCAGTGGCAATAATAAGGGTATTGGTGTTTGAAAACGAAAGACGGTACAAAAGTCCTTCCTGTAAAAGTGACAGCATAAAAAATCCTTTCTTTTTTGTGCGTAAAGGCGCAATTTATTTCTTTTTTGAACGGGAAAACAACTTGTGCAGTCGCGCGGACATTTCTTCTTTTCGGCGAATCGTCTCGTCTTTTAAGGGGGTGATCTGCGTGACTTTTTCACCGTCCAAGAGAATTTTTAATACGTCCCCTTCGGCAATAAAGGGATAGTCTTTGTGGAAAATATGCCGTACCGTCATGGTACCGTCGTCTATGCAAACAACGGTATCGCCTTCAATACGGTCGGCAACCGTGATGAGTTCTTGCAAGTCGTACTCCTTCTGCCGTTTTTATCGGCGTGCATCAAGCAATAAATCTCCTTATAAATTATATCACAAATCCCCATAAAGTCAAGATGTAAGAAAGAAAAACACGGTTGTAAAATGGAGTAGTAGGGCAGAAACTTTCAAAGATGACCGCATTTTTTGAAAAAGTTGAGCAAAAAGCCGAAAATGTCGCAAAACTTTTGAAAAAAAGAGAAGAAAATTCAATAAAACTATTTACAAAATAAAAAGAATGTGGTACAATAATATCGTATGACTTTCCCCCGGCATACGGAGACAAAGTTTCACCTGTCCGCACGCTGGGAGAATGCCGAATTTATAAGAAAGGTGAAAAAAGATGGACAAGGAAGTCAAGCAACAGATTATTGCTGAGTACAAGACAAACGAGCATGACACCGGTTCGCCCGAAGTTCAGATCGCTATTCTTACCAGCAGAATCAACACCCTGACCGAGCATCTGAAAGCAAATCCGAAGGATTTCCATTCTCAGAGAGGCTTGCAGACCATGGTCGGTCAGAGAAAGAACCTGTTGACCTATTTGGCGAACAAGGATATCGAAAGATATCGTTCTATCGTCAAGCGTCTCGCCTTGCGTAAGTAATTCGAGAAAACAGGCTCGACGGCACGTCGGCACCTTTGCGGTGCCGACGGGGTGCTGTCAAACGTAAACGTGCGTGCCAGACACGCTGAATGTCCGTTGGATGAGGGAAGTAGCAGTTACCTATGCTCTTGCAATCCCGCAAGGTTGTAGGTAAGTGCTATGTCCCCACCCTCGGTTGTGGAGAAAAAAGGAACGACTATGTTTGAAAATTACAAAACCTTCCGTTACGAATTTGCGGGTAGACCGCTTGTCGTTGAGACGGGCAAGGTAGCAGGACTTGCAAACGGTGCCTACATGATTCGCTATGGAGATACCGTGGTACTTGCTTGTGCCACCGCCTCC
>JAZSOK010000061.1:0-4409 GCA_045536865.1 Eubacteriales bacterium | reverse complement strand
CCACACACTTCCCCTTTTGTCAATACCTTTTGTAAAGATTTTTCAAAAAGTTTTTCGTGTGGTTCCCTCCCGCTGCGTTGCCGCTTTTCGAGAGGCTCGTCTATTATATCATCTCGCTTTTCCTTTGTCAAGGGGGTTTTTTAGTTTTTTTGCAATTTTTGATAAAAAATCACGATTTATGATCAAATGCATAGTTAGCCCAAACGGAGCGCATAATAAGAAAAAAAGAAAGAGGTTTTTCTATGCTAACCATTTTTGTACGCACCGTACTCATTTACATATTTCTAACGCTTGTTTTGCGCCTGATGGGCAAGCGTCAGGTGGGCGAACTTGAAATTTCCGAACTTGTTTCGGCGCTTCTTTTATCCGAGGTTGCAACCATGGCCATTGACGATGCGGAGGAGCCACTCTCCTACGCCGTCATTCCCATCCTCTGCATTCTCTTTTTAGAGGTGATCATCTCCTTTGCCGCCACCAAACTCCCGTTTATCAAGAAGATTTTTGAAAGCCCGCCTAGCATTTTAATTTGCCACGGGCAGTTAGACCAAAAGGAACTGGGCAAGGTGCGTATGTCGGTCGAGGAACTGCTCAGCGAACTTCGCTTAAAGGGCGTTGCCTCTATTTGTGAAGTAGAATATGCCATCATGGAGCAAAACGGTCAAATCTCCGTTTTCAAAAAGAGCGACCTGCAATCCTACACGCGCGGCGATGCGGGTTGCCCCGTTGACAAAACGGGGGTGGACAGATTACTCATCGTTGACGGTGAGATCAAACGAGAGAATTGTCGGCGCATGGGGTATAGCGAACACACACTTGAAAAACTGTTAAAGAAGGAAAAATGCCGCTTAAAAGATGTTTTTCTTTTGACCGCCAACGACGAAGGGGGCACCACCCTGATTAAAAAGGATGAAACCACTGCATGAAAACGTTTCTTTTTGCACTCATATCCTTTCTTCTGATCGGCGCATTCGTTGTCACAAGCGGCATTATATGTGCAAAAAAGGCAAGTGATTTTGCCGCACGAGCCGAGGATTTATACAACCGTTCGGAAAAGCAATCCCCCGAAGAATTGCGCGAGGATTTTTTCCGTCTTCAAAAGGATTGGAACAAATTTCTTCCCTATTTGCAATACACCCTGCACCACAATTATCAAAACGCCATTGAGACCGTGTTCCTTTCCGTGGAGGGGGCGTTGCTTACGGCGGATTGCGGCATGCTCTCCATCTTTTTATCAGAACTTCACGGCTCTTTTACGGAATTAAGCCGTGTGCTTGGCATACCGCAAATGTAAAAGGTCGCCCATCTTACCGTTTTCAAAACAAAAAAGGCACACCGTGACAACTCTTTTTCAAAACAAAAAAGTCCGTAACGCGCCCGATTGGACACGTTACGGACTTTTATTCATTTTTTAATCGGCTTTTGCTTCACAGTAGCGGCAACGGTATTCGCGGCGACCGCTATCAATCAAGCGAAAGACACGCGGCAGATCCGTTTCGACCGTTGTGATGCAACGGGGATTTTTGCAACGCAAAACGCCATGAAGTTCCAGGGGCAACTCAATGTGCTTCTTGTCGATGACTTGACCGCCGCGAATAATACTGATGCTCACGTCGGGCGCAATATAACCGACAATTTGCAAATTCATCTCGATGGGCGCATCGATTTTAATGATGTCCTTACGCCCCATTTTACCACTCTGCACGTTACTGATCAAGGCAACGGGACAGGTTAGTTCTTCCAAGGAGAGCGCATGATAAAGCGTCATTCCAAGCCCTGCGGGGATATGGTCAATGACCAAACCGTCTCTTATCGAATCAACAGTCATAGGGCACCTCCAACAAATGCAAAATTAGCGCCATCCGCATAAACTTTCCGTAAAGCACCTGCTTGAAATAGCATGCACGCGGATCATTGTCTATGGCGGTGTCAATTTCGTTGACGCGGGGCAAGGGATGTAAAATGCACAAATCGCCCTTGGCGTTTTGCAACTTATCGGGCGTCAAGATATAACTATCCTTTAAGCGCAGATATTCTTCCTCGCTGAAAAACCGTTCTCTTTGCACGCGCGTCATATAAAGAATATCCAACTCGGGCATGACGGATTCCATGTCGCGCGTTTCGGTGAGGGTGACGCTCCCGTTTGTCGGCAGACTGCGCCGTACGTACCCGGGCAGGCGCAATTCCTCGGGGGAGATTGCCACAATATGAATATTTTCATAGCGACTGAGGGCGGCAATTAACGAATGCACGGTGCGGCCGAATTTCAAGTCACCGCACACGCCCACCGTCAAATTCGACAGGCGGCCCTTTTCACGGCGAATGGTATACAAATCGGCAAGCGTTTGCGTCGGGTGGTTGTGACCGCCGTCACCCGCATTGATCACGGGCACGGAGGCAAACATCGACGCGACAAGCGGTGCGCCCTCTTTTGGGTGGCGCATGGCGATGATGTCGGCATAGCAACTGACGGTCCGCGCCGTATCTGCTACGCTCTCGCCCTTTGCCGCCGAGGACGACTGTGCCTCGGAAAAGCCGAGCACCTGCCCACCAAGCCCGAACATGGCCGACTCAAAAGAAAGACGCGTTCTGGTTGACGGTTCATAAAAAAGCGTCGCCAAGGTTTTCCCACGGCAAAGGCCCGAAAAGGCGGCGGGGTTGTCCTTGATCTTGTCCGCCGTATTCATGAGGGTTTCTAACGTTTCGGCAGGCAAATCATGGACGTCAATCACATGGCGCGGTTTCTTCGTTTCGCTCACCGCTGCACCTCCATCCAAGACGCATCGTCGGGATTGTCGCGGAAGGCGCGCAGGCGCGCCACATCCTCGGGACGGATATATCCCTCCTCTGCCGCAATGTCGGCGATGCAGTCAAAATCCGTCAAACTGACGTTTTTGACGGAAGCCTCCGCTAAGCGCTTAATACCGCGCGCCATGCCGTAGGTGAAAATACTGACAATGCCGAGCACCTCTGCGCCCGCTTCACGAAGGGCGTCCACCACGTCAATGACACTGCCGCCCGTGGAAATCAAATCCTCAATGACCACCACGCGTTGTCCTGCCTCCAAGCGACCTTCGATGCGTGTGCCGCGCCCGTGATCCTTGGCACTGCCGCGCACGTAGCCCATCGGCAAGCCGAGAATTTCTGCCGTGATGGCGGCGTGGGCGATGCCCGCCGTGGACGTACCCATCAACACTTCACAATCGGGGTATTCGCGGCGAACGGTTTCTGCCATTGCCTCCTCCACCTGCTTGCGAACGGCGGGTGCCGTCAAAATCAATCTGTTATCGCAGTAAACGGGGCTCTTGATGCCGCTTGCCCAAGTGAAGGGTTGATCGGGGCGGAAAAACACCGCGCCGATTTTGAGAAGTCCTCTTGCAACGTTTTCCTTAATGAGTTGTTGTTCCATTGTTTGTCATCCTTTCTCTTTATTGCATTATGAAAAGGTACTGATCAGGTAAATTCGCGCATGGCGCGGCGATAAGCCTCTACGGGATCGGGCGCCGCCGTAATGGGACGGCCGACAACGATATAATCGGAGCCTATCGTCTTTGCCTCGGCAGGGGTGGTCACGCGCTTTTGGTCGCCAACGTCGCCGCCTGCAAAGCGGATACCGGGTGTGACGGTCAAGAAGCGCTCACCGCAACGCTCGTGCACTGCCTTTGCTTCCAACGGTGAGCAAACGACACCGTCAAGACCTGCGCGATGCGCGTTTTCGGCATAATGCATGACCGTCTCCTGCATCGAAGCACCAATCAACAATTCATTGTGCATACGCGCTTCATCGGTAGAGGTCAGTTGCGTTACCGCAATCAAAATGGCGCGCGTGCCGTCGGGACGTGTCAATCCTTCAAGTGCCGCTTCCATCATGGAAATCGTGCCTGCCGCATGCAAATTGGTCATATCGACGTCCAAACGCGAAAGCACCGCCATCGTCTTTTTGACGGTGTTCGGGATATCGTGAAGTTTCAAATCCAAAAAGATACGGTGTCCGCGCGCCTTAATTTCCTCGACAATACGCGGTCCCGCCGCATAAAACAGTTCCATACCGATTTTCACAAAAGGCTTTTCATCGTGAAAACGGTCAAGAAAGTGCAAAACGTCCTCCGAAGATGCAAAATCACATGCAATAATTACGTCTCGTCCCATTGTTTACCTCCACTTTTTACGTTATTTCAGTCTATTGTTTCTCAAATTTTAGTCAGGCATGTGCCGCACCGATAATCTCACGAAGGGTCTTAATGCCATACTGCTTCATGACACGCGGCAGATCCAATACAATATCACGGCAGGCATACGGATTGACCAAATTCTCTGCGCCAACCTGCACACCCGTCGCACCCGCGAGCATCATTTCAATGACGTCCTCTGCCGTGCGTACACAAGTCGGATCGTAGCCATGTCGTTCTGTG
>JAZSOK010000108.1:0-7883 GCA_045536865.1 Eubacteriales bacterium | reverse complement strand
ACGGGGATGATCTCCGCGCCCCGTTCCTTTGCGCGCGCCATGACGATATTGCCTGCCACAACAAGCGATTCTTTATTTGAGAGCGCCAAGCGCCTCCCCGTATCGAGTGCGGCAAGGGTGGGTAAAAGCCCTGCCTCACCGAGGATGGCGTTGACGAAAACCTCTGCCTCGGAGTCTAAAATCGCGGCAGGAATGGACGAAGCACCACCAAAAACACGAATATCCGTATCGGCAAGGCGCACGCGAAGGGTATTCGCGGCACCTTCGTCCGCCATACAGCAAACGCGCGGAGAAAACTCCCGTGCCGCCGCCTCCATGTTGTCCACGTCCCGATTGGCGGTCAACAGACAAACGGGGATGCCGAGTGCCCTCGCCACGTCAAGTGCCTGCATACCGACGGAACCCGTTGCCCCCAAAACCGCAATAGAAGTCGGCAGGCCGTTTCTTTTTTGTGTCATGTTCACACTTCCCTTTTTATTATTCACCTAAAAGGCAGACGTTATCGCACCCATAAAACAGGCGCGCCGAGCAAGGAAAAGGACGTCCCTGCAAGCGATGCAAACAAAAGCAGGATAATGGAAACGGCAATCACCGAGTCAAAGCGGTCAAGAACGCCGCCGTGCCCCGGAAAAAGTGCGCCGTAATCCTTGACGTCATACTCGCGCTTCAAAAGCGATGCCGCCAGATCTCCCACCTGTGAGGCAACCGACAAAAGCACCCCTGCCAGAGAAAGCGCGATATAATTCGGTTGTGAAATGACCTCTGCCTCCGTCAAGCACCAACCGATCATGAGCGCAAAGAGGACGGAAAAGACGATGCCGCCGATACTGCCCTCCACCGTTTTTTTCGGACTGACGAGAGGTGAGAGTTTGTGCCGTCCGCAAAGCCGTCCCGTGAAATAAGCAAAGGTGTCGGACACCCAAGAGCCGACGAAGACGAGCATTGCGAGGGGCAGACCGCTCATACGGCGCAAAAGGACGAGCGAAAGAAAGCCGAGCGTCACGTAAAGCACCATCATCGAAGATGCCAAGGTGGAAGTAAAACTGTGCCGCCCACCCGTCAGTATGCCGTAAATAAACACGTAAAACAAATAGACCACAAAAGCGGTCAAGAGAATTGCCAAATAGGTAAGAGGCTTCATGGCTCTTTTTTCATCAAGGATGAAAAAGGCCTCCCCCTCTGTCAAATGTGCGAGCATAGGTAAAAGTGCGGCAAATATCCCCGTCGGGATGGAAAGCCCGAGAACGGACTCCAATTTATAAACGCGAAGGACCTCGCGCGCACCGAAAAAGGACAGGACCGCACACAAAAGCGGAAAAAGGAATGTATTGGATGCTAAAAACGCCAAAATTAAAACGACCGTCAAAACGGCCCCCGTAATCACACGTTGCTTCATACAACCGTTACTCCTTCATAAGCAAAAATAATACTGTGGGATTGCCGCTTTTTACGGCAATCCCCCAAAAAGTCATTTTTCCTCAATAACACCGCCGTAGCGACGTTGACGAGATAAATATGCCCGAATGATATCGTCAAGTTCTTCTTCGGAAAGTTCGGGCCAAAGCGTTTTCGTAAAGAAAAGTTCGGCATAAGCAGACTGCCACAAAAGGAAGTTCGATATGCGGAAATCGCCGCCCGTACGCACCACAAGGTCGGGGTCGGGCGAACACTTCGTATAAAGATGCGCGCTGATCTGCTCCTCCGTCACCGTCTGTACACCTTCGTCAAGCATGGTTTGGAAGGCATGCACAAGTTCGGCACGGCCACCGTAATTCAGGGCGATATTCAGAACCAAACGCTTATCCTTTGATGCCTCTTCAAGATGCGCCGCCCCCTCTGCCAGATCCTTTGGCAAGCGCGACTTATCCCCAAGAAAAACGTACCGCACGTCCTCACGGTCGAGCATGGCGGTGGCATCCTCCACGTAGCGGTAAAGGATCTGCATAATGGCGTCTACCTCCTCCTTCGGACGGGACCAATTCTCCGTCGAAAAGGCGTAGAGCGTACAGGTGCCAATGCCAAGATCGGCACAACGGCGCACGATGCGCTTCATGGTTTCCGCACCCTTTTGATGTCCGTAGGTGCGTTGCATACCCTGCATCTGTGCAAAGCGGCCGTTCCCGTCCATGATAAAAGCAATGTGAAAAAGTCTGCCCGCACATTGCTCCTTCGTCAAGGGTTGCACGCTTTTTTTGCGTTTACCAAAAAGCCATTTCATGTCAGATAGCCATGATTTCTTTCGTCTTGATTTCGGTAACGACGTCCACTTCCTTGACCATCTTATCCGTCAGGTCCTGCACGTCCTTATCGCTTGCCTTTGCCTCGTCCTCGGTCATCTCGGATGCTTTCTTCATCGCCTTGACCTTGTCGTTTGCCTCACGGCGAATGTTACGCACGGCAACCTTTGCATCCTCGCCCATCTTGGAAATTTGCTTGGAAAGTTCGCGGCGACGCTCCTCGGTCAACTGCGGGAAAACAAGGCGAAGCACACGGCCGTCGTTTTGAGGGGTGATGCCCACGTCGGATGCGAGAATAGCCTTCTCCATGCCCTTCAAGGTCGTTGTATCCCAAGGTTGAATGGTGAGGGTACGGGCATCGGTCACCTTGACCTCTGCCATTTGGTTGATGGGTGTGGGTGTGCCGTAATAATCCATCGTTACCTTTGCGAGAATGTCGGGTGTCGCACGTCCTGCGCGGATGGTGGACAGGTTCTCACGGTAAACGTCAATCGTCTTTTTCATCTTATCCTGGTATTCTTGCAAGTTGAGTTTCATTTTTGTGGCTCCTTTATGTCTTTGTAATTTTGTCTTATTTAGATGTCGTTTTATCAGTCGGTGACGGTTGTGCCCGTCGTTTCTCCCATCACGGCGCGATAAATGTTCTCCGCGTCGTCAAGACTGAAAACAAAAAGCGGAATGTGTGCATCCATGCAAAACGCCGTTGCCGTGGAGTCAATCGCCTTTAAGCCGCCCGACAAAATGTCGCGGTAACTGATCTTATCGAGGCGCACTGCCGTCGGGTCAAGTTTCGGGTCTGCCGTGTAAATGCCGTCGATGTTCTTCGCCATCAAAATGACGTCCGCACCTATCTCCGCGGCGCGCACGGCGGCAGCCGTATCGGTGGAGAAAAAGGGTGTGCCAAGGCCGCAACCGAAAATGACGACGCGCCCCTTCTTCAAATGGGCAATCGCCTTATCACGGGTGTAATATTCGCCCACCTCTTTTAGGTCAAACGCCGTCATGAGGCGTGCATCCAGTCCTGCCTTGATAAAGGCATCCTGCAATGCAAGCGCGTTTATAGAGGTGGCAAGCATGCCCATGTAGTCCGCACGTGCGGCATCCATCGCCTTTCCCTGCCGTCCGCGCCAAATGTTTCCTGCGCCGACGATAACGGCGACCTCCACACCTGCCTGTTGACAACGCAAAATGACACGCGCAACCTCCGACACGAAAAGGTCGTTGACAAGTTCACCCTTGGAAGCACCTGCCGCCAAAGCCTCACCCGACAGTTTGAGAAGCACTCGCCGATAACGAGGTTGTGCATTCTTTGTTTGATTGTTGTCCATCATTTGTCTTGCGGGGTACCGTACATACGCGCTCGTAACGCTCCCCGCGCCTCCTTTTGATGTATTAAATATATAGCACTTACTATTTTAACTGATTTTCTTTGATTTGTAAACACCTTTTGCATATTTTTTTGCCGCAAAAGATATTTTTCCGAAAACGGGGCACTTACACGAGAAGGTTCTTCTCTGCAAGTTTGCCGTAATAGTCCTCTATCTGCGCGCGCTCACTTCTTGAAAACGGAGTGGGACGTTCATCTTCACAGAGGAAATTTCGCGGACAATTAAGCGCCTCTGCAATGGCCTCGCCGTACGCCTCGTCAAGCGGCATGTGATTTTGCAAACGAACGTATTGGTCGGGCGGCACTTGCAGGCTTTCAAAAAGTTCCTCCGCCTTCAAATGGCGTTCGAGCAATCGCTCGCAAAAAATCTTGTAACTGATATACATGAAGTTCCCTCCAAAAGACAATTTGAAAGCGTCTGCCCCACGAAAAAAAGCCAATGTACGCCTCGTTTTTTCGCCACCGTAATTATACCACAAAACCGCCCAAATGTCAAGAGAAAATCGCCATAAACAGCCACCCAATTTTTCTACGCTTGCATGAAAAAACGGTATCTTTTTTCAATTCCTTCGCCCCTTTTTTCGGTAAGACGAAAAAGCGCCCACGCCGTCTGCTTTTTTCTACGCATCCGTATGACACAGTTTTCAATCCTCGTCATACGAAGCAAAAATAAAAAAAATAAAAACAGAAAAAATAATGGCGCAAGCGAAGCGCGCACGGGCGAAGCCACCCCGCCGCGAAGGCGGCGCTCCTTTTCCTTGTCCGTGTCCTTTTCTTTATCTTTATCTTTATCATTATCTTTATCATTATCCTTTTGGTACCCGTTCGCATCCCTTTTTCATGCGTTCGCATCCTTTTTGTATGCGTTCGTATCCTTTTTGCATGCGTTTGCATCCTTTTTGTATGCGTTCGTATGCGTTCGCATCCCTAAAATTTGCAGAAAAACAGGGTAAAAAACAAAAAAGGAAGCCTTGGTCTTTGCAAAAGAGCGAAGACGCAAAACTTCCCTTTTTGTCAGTCAATCATCTTAACGATAAAACCAATGAGCGCCTATGGTGAAAAGATACTGGCAATTCCTATCTATCCAGTGAGTTGTGGCAATGGTCGGCTCGTAAAAATAAAGTGCCTTATCCGACACGGTAAAGCCATCCAAGCAAATTTTGGCGGCAATCACCGAAACGTCGGCAGGCGTTTTATAAATCGCGCCTGTCTTGGCGGGTGTAAACTGCGTGCCGTAACGGAAATCGAAGATGACGTTGTATATCGAGTTTGGATAAGATGCGGAGCGCACGCGGTTTAACACCACGTTACCGACCGCTATCTGACCGAGAAGCGGCTCACCGCGCGACTCGGCAGAAATGATGCGCGATAACCAGTACAAATCATTCTCGTTATAGTAGGTATACCCACTTTCCAGTATCTTTGCATCCCCTAAAAGTGTGATACTGCGCGTACTGTTCTCCCACCGAATTTGCACGCCGTACACCTTTTCCAAAAGCCGCACGGGCAAATACAGACGGTTGTCATTCAAAATCACCGCAGGGTGCGAATGATACAAATAACGTCCGTTTGCCACGACGTAATAAGAGCCGTCCGTCACGCGCATGGAGAGTTCGTTCGTTTTGACCGTTGCGCTTCGCGTTTTCTGATCGAAGGATATTTTCAGTGACGTATCCCCCATTTCCTTTGCCATGAGTTCTGCAAACGCGCGCAGAGGAACGTATGTAGTACTGTCAATCAAACGCGCCCCTACGTCTATCCTTTTTCCGCCATCCACCGACCTTTTCAAGGGCACCTCACTGTAACGGGCAACCGTACGGTCGGGGACGGTCGGTTGTCGGTAATCATACGCGGCAGAAGCGCTAAGCGCACTCCCAAACATCGTCCCCACGGCAAGCGATAGCGCAAGCAATCGAAATCTGCCTTGCTTTTTCTCTTTTTTGTGCATGTTTTAACCTCCTTTTCCATGCATGATTGATGCTTCCATTCTACACCAAAAAAAGGAGGCCCGCAACCCACAAGGTTTTCCGCATTTGCCAAAAAAAAGAAGAAAGCGCAGGCTTTTGCCATGCGCTTCTATTCTTGGGAAGCATTCCCTGCTCCCACACTGTATATTTAGGGAAAATCACACTTCGATTTTCAAA
The DNA here is from genome assembly GCA_045536865.1 of Eubacteriales bacterium. Taxonomy (GTDB): domain Bacteria; phylum Bacillota; class Clostridia; order Oscillospirales; family CAG-272; genus UBA1740. The sequence goes on along the minus strand of JAZSOK010000108.1, from coordinate 2,115 downwards.
AGGCGGCAAAGTTCCTGCCACGCGAAGGAAACGGATGCCTCACGCACGGCACTGCGCGAAAGATTATCAAAATGCGCCGTCGTCGTATGCAAACCGCTTGGCAAAGAAAAGCCAAAGCAAACCGTACCGACAGGCTTTTGTGCCGTGCCTCCCTCAGGGCCTGCAATGCCCGATACGGAAACGGCGGCCTCGGCATGGGCGCGCCGCGCAGCCCCCACCGCCATCTCTCCTGCCGTTTGTTCACTGACGGCACCGTATCTTGACAGCGTTTCGGGCAGGACACCGCAAAGCGCCGTTTTGGATTCGTTTGCGTAGGTGACGTAACTTTCACTAAAAACGGACGAGGCGGAGGGCAAATCTACAAGCGAGGATGATAAAAGTCCGCCCGTGCAGGACTCCGCAAAGGTGATATGCCATCCCCTCTCCTTCAAATATGCCAATACCGCTTGCTTTTTTGCTTCTGTATTCATCCGAAAACCTCTTTATATAAGTTCTTCTGCGCGGTAGGCACGGGTGTATGCGCGTCGCCCGTCGCGCCCTTCTATGGACAGACGGAAGTAGGCGTAATCCTCGGGGAGCGTAAAGGCGGCGGTAGAAAGTCCGTGACCGACGTCCTTTACAAGCGGATGCAAGATGTGTCTGCCATCCCCCCATACCATCAATTTGTCTACATCCGAGAAAAGCACGGTGATACGCCGTCCCTCCTCCGCGGTGAGGGAAAGAATAGACGGTCCTTCCGTCGCATAGGCGTTACCTGATGCCAAGGCATCCGTCAGTCCCTCGTAGGTGAAGGTGGATGACGCCACCATCGTATACGCGCCAAAGGAATCGGCAGACTTATCCCCAAGGGGTGCCTCGTTATGATTGTCGTCGCCGCCCGTCGGCGTGACGAAATGACCAAAGGACAAAAAGTCGGCAAGCACGCGGTCGTCACGCTCGGGGAGCGACAACACGGTACTTCCGTAATTAAAGACCTCTAAAAGGTCAATGCCTTCAAGCGGTGCATAGTCGAGCGCCGTTTGTAAAGACCACATGGGATGATTGTACTGCACGAGAAAGCCCGCGTCGTGCGCCTCGCGCGTCAGGCGATTGACAAACTCGGGGCTATAAGTGGCATTGGCAAGCTCACCGTAATAAGAAACGGTGGGAATATAGGCGCGCGCGTTGCCGATGACGGCATCGGGGCGAAAAAGCACCTGCGTGCGCGTCGATTGCTTTCGCGCAATTAAGTTCAAGTGATAATAGCGGCGGAGATTTCCCTTGGTATGCGGCTCCGCGATGCCGTACTCATAGCCATGAAGCGCAATAAAGGAATCATCCGTCAGATCCTCATGCGGCAAAAGCACCTCGTGGTCGGAAAAAAGCACCGCGTGATACCCTGCCTCACGGTAAATACGCTTGACCTCAGACGGCGAAAGACGGCCGTCCGAAACGTTCGTATGCGCGTGCATGTTCACCTTATATTGCTTTGTATAGGGCAAAAGATGCTTCATGATATTACCTCCGCATTGCCTTTCTCGCATGCTCGTTTTTCAAGTAAATAAGATGCCTTCATCACGGCGACTATTGTCTTTGCATCTTGAATGTCGCCACGCATGACCATGGAAAAGAGCGTTTGCAAGGGCACACTTTCCACCGTCAAAAATTCATCCTCGTCAAGGGCGCGTTCACCAAAGGAAAGCCCCTCGGCAAGGTAAAGGTGGATTTTCTCCGTCAGAATGGCAACCGACGGACAAATCACACCGAGATAGGTCATTTTAGAAGCCGATGCCCCCGTTTCCTCACGAAGTTCACGGTGTGCGGCAGAAAGCGGATCTTCCTCCGCCGAATCAAGTTTGCCTGCGGGGATTTCAAACACCGTGCGCCCCTGCGCATGGCGATATTGCCGTTCCATTAGCACACTGCCATCGGAAAGGAGGGGCAAAACGGCGACCGCGCCGCCATGCAAAACGACCTCTCGCGTGGCATCATTGCCGTTTGGCAAACGAACCGTGTCCCGCGCAAGCGACAAAACGCGCCCCGTAAATAAAATTTCCCGTTCAAGCGGCTCTTCAAAAAGGGCGTTTTCGCCCCCTTTTATTTCTCGCGGCTCTGTCATGACCTTATCCTTTCATA
>JAZSOK010000178.1:0-6688 GCA_045536865.1 Eubacteriales bacterium | reverse complement strand
ATACCTCAGCACTAACGACTGGAGAGTTAAGGAAAATGTTATGGTTATTTATTTTGTCGGAGGTCTTATTCTCAACAACTCGGGCGCTATAACCGCAAACTACTGGCTCTCCGAGGTATATGATGACGAAATCGAGCAGGCGCACAGAAATGCCGATATTCACATCCATGACCTTTCCATGTTGACGGGCTACTGTGCAGGTTGGTCGCTTCGCCAGTTGATTACAGAAGGTCTTGGCGGTGTTCCCGGCAAGATTTCCTCCTCCCCCGCATCCCACCTCTCCACGCTTTGCAACCAGATGGTTAACTTCCTCGGTATCATGCAAAACGAGTGGGCAGGCGCGCAGGCATTTTCTTCCTTTGATACTTACCTTGCCCCCTTCGTTAAGGTGGACAACTTGTCTTATAAGGAAGTTAAGCAGTGCATTCAGTCCTTTGTATACGGCGTGAACACGCCCAGCCGTTGGGGCACACAGGCACCCTTCACCAACATCACGTTAGACTGGGTCGTTCCCGCAGACATGAAGAATTCGCCCGCGTTGGTCGGCGGTCAGGAGATGGACTTTACCTACGGTGACTGCGTTGAGGAAATGAAACTTGTCAACCGTGCATTCATCGAAATCATGATTGAAGGCGATGCTAACGGCCGCGGCTTCCAGTATCCCATCCCCACCTACTCCATCACACGTGACTTTGACTGGTCCGAAACGGAGAACAACCGTCTTTTGTTTGAAATGACGGCGAAGTACGGTACTCCTTATTTCTCCAATTACATTAACAGTGATATGGAACCGAGCGACGTCCGCAGTATGTGTTGCCGTCTGCGCCTTGACCTCCGTGAACTCCGCAAGAAATCGGGCGGCTTCTTCGGAAGCGGTGAAAGCACGGGCTCTATCGGCGTTGTCACGTTGAACATGCCTCGCTTGGCATACACCTCTCAAACACCCGAAGAATTTTACAGCAAACTCGATTATCTCCTTGATATCTCTGCCCGTTCGCTCAGAACAAAGCGCGAGGTTATCACAAAACTTTTGGAGGCAGGTCTTTATCCCTACACCAAGCGTTATCTCGGCACCTTCAACAACCACTTCTCCACCATCGGTCTTGTGGGTATGAACGAGGCTTGCTTGAATGCCGCTTGGCTCAAAAAGGATTTGACACACCGTGCCGCACAGGAATTTACGAAGCAAGTGTTGACGCACATGCGCGATCGCTTGTCCGATTTCCAGGAAAAGTACGGCGACCTCTACAACTTGGAGGCAACCCCTGCCGAATCCACGACCTATCGCTTTGCAAAGCACGACAAGGAGCGCTATCCCGACATCATCACCGCAACGGGCAATCAAAACGATCCGTACTACACGAACAGTTCTCACCTGCCCGTTAGTTTCACCGATGACGTGTTTGAGGCACTTGACATTCAAGACGAGTTGCAAACGCTCTATACGTCCGGTACCGTCTTCCATGCTTTCCTTGGTCAGAAACTTCCCTCGTGGCAAGCGGCTGCGGCCTTGGTACGCAAGATTGCAGAAAACTACCGTCTTCCCTATTACACGATGTCGCCGACCTATTCCATTTGTGCCGACCACGGCTATTTGGAAGGCGAGCACTTCACCTGTCCGAAGTGCGGTAAGACCGCCGAGGTTTATAGCCGCATTACGGGATACTATCGTCCTGTACAAAACTGGAACACGGGTAAATCTGCCGAGTATCAACAGCGTCGCACCTACGTCATCTCTGCCTTTGATCCCGCGGCGGTGACCGAAACCGTTAAGGAAGCATCCGCATGCACCTGCACGCAGGACGCAACCGGCGCAGACGGTGCAGAAAAGTTGGTGCTTGTCACCACCACCACCTGCCCGAATTGCAAAATCGCCAAGAAGATTTTGGATGATGCAGGAATAGCCTATGAGGTCGTCAATGCAAATGAGCAACCCGATTTTGCTCGCGAGCACAATATTGTCAAGGCTCCCACGCTTCTTATTTTCCGTGAAAACGGACAAGTTGACCGTTTGACCGATCTGTCTGCCATCCGTTCTTTGACAGTTCGCGTTTAATTGCCTGTATAAGGTATGTTCAAAGAAAGCATACCAACTGTGGGGTCGCTGTGCGGCAAGCATGGCGGCCCCACCAATGCTATGTTTTTGCTTCACTATATGAACAAACGAGGTATATTTTATGTATGATATTGCCATCATCGGCGCAGGTCCTGCCGGGTTGACCGCAGGCATTTATGCACGCCGCGCAGGAAAAACCGCCGTCATTTTTGAATGCACGGGCATCGGTGGGCAAATCGCCCAAGCGGGCCACGTTGAGAATTATCCCGCATTTCCCTCTATTAGCGGCATTGACCTTTCAAGTGCCATGTATGAACAGGCAGAGGGACTTGGCTCTGAATTTGTGTTTGACCGTGTGGTTTCCGTTGAAAAAAAGGACGATGGTTTTCTCGTCACCTGTGAATATGAAAAGCACGAGGCGAAGGCTATCATTCTTGCGACGGGTGCTGCTTGCCGCCATTTGAATATAGACGGCGAGGAGGCGCTTGTTGGTCGCGGCGTTTCCTACTGTGCGGTTTGTGACGGCGCTTTCTACCGTGATAAGGACGTGATTGTGGTGGGTGGCGGTAATTCCGCTTTGGAAGATGCGCTTTACCTTTCGACGTACTGTCACCGCGTGACACTTGTCCACCGTCGTGACACCTTCCGCGCCGACCTTGCCGAAATTGCCAAAATCCAAGCCAAGGAAAATATCGTTACACAAATGAGCGCCCGTCCCGTTGCCATCAATCAAAAAGAAGAAAACGGCGGAACTGTCTTTGCTTCTGTAACGCTTGAACACGCAGACGGCACGCAGTCCACCTTGGAAGCAGACGGCTTGTTCGTTGCCGTTGGTCGCGTACCGCAAAACAATCCTTTTTCAAGTCTTGTGGCTTTGGACGAGGGCGGTTACGTGGAGGCAGGCGAGGATTGTACGACAAAGACACCGGGTGTTTTTGTGGCAGGTGATTGTCGCAAAAAGAATATCCGTCAATTAACGACGGCGGTCGCCGACGGAACGGTTGCGGCGCTTGCGGCTATTGCCTATATTGAGGCTTGACAACGGCTTTTTCGTGAAGTCAAGTGCATTTTTCGCATGGTCGCCCACCCTTGAAACGGGGGGCGCCAGATTGGAGATTTTATGATGACATTTGCAGGAATGGAAAAACTGTCACTCGTCGATTATGACGGGATGACTGCCTGTACCGTTTTCACGGCGGGCTGCAATTTCCGTTGTCCTTTTTGCCAAAATGCCGCACTGGTCACAGACTCCCCACTCTCTTTTATTACGGAGGAGGATGTTTTTGACCATCTTCAAAGGCGCCATGCGATCATTGATGCCCTTTGTATCACGGGCGGTGAGCCGACGTTATACAAGGAACTCCCCGATTTTATACGTCGCCTGCGAGAGCGTTTCCCGCATATTCGTGTTAAATTGGATACAAACGGTACAAGGCCCGCCATGTTGAATGCCCTGCTTGATGAGGGACTGCTTGATTATGTCGCAATGGACATAAAAAATTGCCGTGAGAAGTACAGTTTAACCGCAGGTGTAAACGTTTGCATGGACGATATTGAAAGTTCTATCAAGCGACTGCTTGCCGAAAAAGATAATAAGGACTTCCGTTTTGAATTTCGGACCACCGTTGTCGCAGAATTTCACACGGCCGAGGATATGCAAAAAATCGGCGAATGGTTGGCGGGCGCACCCCGTTATTATTTGCAACTGTTCCGTGACCGCGGCACGAATATTGAGTCGGGATTGCATGCAATCGACGAAAACACCTTGCTTTCATTTGCCAAACTTCTTCAATCGTACATTCCAAACGCCACTGTTCGCGGCATATTTTAGACCATGCCGCGAACTCTCTAATTTTTTCGCACAAAAAATCAAATAAAAACAAAAAAGCACTTGACAACTCAGAAAACATGTGCTATAATAATCAACGGTTTTGCGAGTGATTCTTCACTTTTGCAATGCTTTCTGGGTGTGGCGCAGCTGGTAGCGCGCTACCTTGGGGTGGTAGAGGCCGCAAGTTCAAGTCTTGTCACTCAGACCAAAATCGGGAGTCGTAAGATTCCCGATTTTTCTTTATTTATCTCGCTAAATCTCTTGAAATCTCGCGTTTTCGTGATAATGATTACAGGCACATTCTTCCCTGTTTATCGGGTGGAATGTGCCTGTTTTGGGGTAACGACGACATGTTAGACCATACATGCTGATTTTTGTGGTAAATTCAGGTGTTTTTCGATATGTTTAAGGCGATAACCGCGAGCTGCGATTACCGCCTTTTATTCTGTTACCATTCATCAATATTGATTTTTTTGTATATTTGAATACCCAAGCTCAATGCATAATGGTCAATGCATTTCTTATCTTCAATAGAGTGCCAATTAAAGTGCCACTCTGCATTATCGTTGTTTTTTGCAATCTCTTGTAAGTATATTCTGTCAGTATCATTGTACGAAAGCCCTAAAACAAATATCTCGTCATATTTATAACACGTTACGAAAAAATCTTTATGTCTTTCAATAATTTCTTCTATTTGTTTTTTGGTGTTTTCAAAATGACGATCCATTATTTCACTTGCTTCCAATAATCTAACATCCACATCGGGATTTGTTCTATCCCACTCGGGATACCAGTCATCAGATCTATGTCCTAAAACCAACTCATCAGATTTTGATGCATCGCCATGAATGTAGGTAATTTTGCTTTTTGGAACTCCATATAGGATTTCAAGCGTATTGGTATAGTTGAAACTCAAGAAATAAGTTGTTTCAGCAATAAGTTTGCGAAGACGAATGTCCTCATTTGTGTATTGAACATTTTGAATCCAACCAATTAGATTATCTTTCAATCCAGGCCAATACTCTGTCATCTTATCAATTTCGTACTGAAAATCATGATGAGCAGAATCACGCCACTCATCACTTCCGTAACTTGTTAAATAACAATATGCGTCCTCATAAGATAACATCCCTATTACTTCTTCCAGGCGATTCCACATATATTTGGGTGCTATCTCATCACATTTTTCAAAACAAGTTACAATATTATCCTCACCGATAGATAGCAAATAGTCCCTATAATCAGTGTATCGGGTTTTCATACGATGATGTAAATCGAATCCATTACCAACTATTACTAACCTATTCATATTCACCCCACTGAAACTCTGTTTCCTACTTCTCTAATTTGAGGATTCTGTTCACATAACATTTGTGCTAATTCGAAATTATCTCTTTGCGAATACACACATCTATAACTATGTACTACTTGTCCATAATTGTAATAATCAACTTCCTTGTCACTTGTGATTATCTCGAACGTTAAATCTCTGTGATACTGTGAAAACCATTTTCTCTCATATAAAACCACAATTAAATTAGGAGATATAGGGAAAGCAATTTCTATGCCATCAGAACTTAATCCACTATGACTCATGAATTTATCATGCTTGTGAGGAATCCTTATAATTGGATTGTCGGAGGTATAAAATGGAGTCGTTGTTTTATTAACACGCATTACCCAAATATGGTTCAAGAGTGCTTCCGCGATGCCAAATATATGCTCAACATCCATAAACATAGCACTATGCTGCAATTTGACAAAATCCTTATCAGCTTCTACCTCGAACGCTTCCTTGGGAAGTGCATCTTCATCATTCATCTGCATTTTGTATGCTAATGTTTGATAAGTTTTAGCAATCATTTCTCCAATTTCTTCCCTGTGTGATTTGGTGCGCAGCATTTGAATTGCCATCATTAACGCAAGACCTATTTTCTCATCTTCTGAAAAAGGTTTGCAATGTTTTATCACCCAATCATTGCCAGCATAACTTTTGGCAATGATTTGTTTTAAGAAGGGAGCATAGGCATCTTCCATTGTAGCAAAATACGATTTTTCAATATGCTTTTTATCAAGAATATTTTTTGCGATTTCTTCCCAATTTTCAACGCCTGTTATTTCCTTTATATCCGAACGAACTTTTTGTTGAGATTCAGCGTCTAAGCCTTCCATCATTTTATCAAAGTCAATATCGTAAAAATAGTTTTCTGCAGCAATATTTTCTTTTGTTTGAGGTCTGATTTGTAAAATAGCCTTGTCAAATACTTGTATTTTGCCTTTTTCTCCTTCGAAATTCTCCAAATAACATCTCGGAACATAATGCTCCTTCTTTGTGTCAGCCATATTTTTAAATTCCCTTCTATAACCCTAACCCTCTACTGCAACCTTAATAACCCCGTCGCATTTATTATCAAACAACTCGTATTCATCATTTTCTAAATTATACCACAAGAACAAATTATATTCAACACGATTATGTAAACATCAAGGCGGCAGATTGCTCTACCGCCTTTTATTTGCTTACTGCGTATCAATTTTTGACTTACCTAATTCCAAACTCCGTTTTCATCTCCCGAATCAGCTTCTCAAGCTTCTTCTCGCACTCTTCCTCGCTATCGGCATAGATGTTCCGTGCGATACGCTTACCGTTGACCGTTGGAGTATATCTCCCTTCCCACACGTTCTTACTGACCTGGTGGACAGAGCCCGTTCCGCGCTTCCGGTACTTGGGCTGGTAGGGCTTAAATTCCACCGTTTTAGGCTTGTCCGCATCGTTCGTGGGTTCTTGTCCTTCATCGTTT